>NZ_CAPG01000086.1:0-19319 GCF_000321185.1 Bacillus sp. AP8 | reverse complement strand
TTTTTTGCTGTCTCCTTTGTTCCACTAACTCCCCCGTTAGTCACCCATGCAGCGCAAAATAAGCGCAGCACCATAAAATCTATATCAGTAATTTTCATGGTAGTTGCATAAGAAAAGGAATTAAAAAAGCAGCAATCTCTACGAACAGAGCCATAGTATAAAATGTAGGAATAAAGTGCCGTTTTTGTGAACAAACAGCCCGGAAAAAAGTAATGGAAAAAGAGAGGGGACAATACTTTATAATGGAATCACTGATAAATCATGTTGACAGAGAGGTTAGTCAATTAGAAGCATATGTTAAAATAGCGCCGAGTCTACATAGACTTATGCAAGAGGATATGTCAATCAGCGTATATGATACAGAGAAATTACTGATTTATATTCCGGCTAAAACGTTTAATTTAAATTTAGTGGCAGGAGAGCCGCTTGTTGATGGAGATATTTTAGCAACTGCTATTCGAGAAAATAGAGAGATGGCAGCCACTGTTCCTAAAGAGATATTTGGGGTTCCTTTTGCATCTAAAGTAATTCCTTTACATGACAAACAAGGAAAAGTAATAGGAGGAGTAGGTTTAGCTACAAGCATTGAAAAAGCGAACCAACTGCATGAGGTTGCTGAAAATCTTTTTTCGATTGTTGATGAAACAGCTTCTTCATTTGAAGAAATTACAAAATCAGCAACAAGTCTAGCAGGTAGAATAATAGATGTTTCTAGCCATATCAAGAACGTAAGCACTGGTGCGGATCAGATTGGTCAAATCTCCAAGGTAGTAAAAGGAGTATCTGATCAAAGTAATTTATTAGGCTTGAATGCTGCTATTGAAGCAGCGCGAGCTGGAGATGCGGGAAGAGGCTTTGCAGTTGTAGCAGATGAGATTAGAAAGCTTGCGACTAATTCAAAAGAAAATGTAGCGCAAATAGATGACATAACCAAGGGAATTCAAGGAGCCATTGATAATTTAAACGCCGCTTTTACAGGCATAAATGAATTTGCTGATTATCAAGTGGCGGCTATTCAAGAAATATCCGCAATTGTTCAAGAAATTAACAATCATGCACAAAATTTATCGCAAATGGCAGAAAATCATGCAAGTAGGATGAATAATAGATTGTAAGTTATATCAAATGAACAGCTATAAAAGAAAAGAGTATCGAACAACAGGTGTTTTATGTTCGATACTCTTTTTGTATTTTATGAAATCAGGAATTTAATCGAAATGGGACAAGAAACGCTATTAAAAATGGGAATGGTTTGTCGATAGTATAAGTGATATTGAATTCAAAAATATAACAAAGGAGGATTATTATGTTAGAAATACAATCTTTGAATCAACAATATATTGGTGGGGTATGGAGAGATGGTAAGGGTGAAAGTCTTAATGACTTAAATCCGTTTAATAATGAACTTATAGCAACGTTTAAAAAGGGAGATAAAACAGATATTGATGAAGCGTATCAATCCGCATTAAGAGTGCAAGCAGAATGGGAACAGGTTAATCCTTATAAAAAACGCGATATTTTAGAAAAGGCCGTAAAGATTATTGAAGATAATGAAGAAGTTATTGCATCTACTATCATGGATGAGCTTGGTGGAACTCGACTGAAAGCTGGCTTTGAAATTGGCTTAGTTAAAAATATGATAAAAGAGGCTGCTTCTTTTCCACTTAAAATGGAGGGTAAAATCTTACCTTCAACAGAAGACGGGAAGGAAAACCGTCTATATCGTATACCTGTTGGAGTGGTTGGAGTTATAAGTCCTTTTAACTTTCCATTTTTCTTATCGGTAAAATCTGTTGCGCCTGCTTTAGGAGCGGGGAATGGAGTTGTTTTAAAACCTCATGAAGAAACACCAATAACAGGTGGGACATTGATTGCGAAAATTTTTGAAAAAGCGGGTATTCCAAAAGGCTTGTTAAATGTTGTTGTAACAGATGTAAAAGATATTGGAGATGCATTTGTAGAGCATCCAATTCCAAGAGTAATATCATTTACTGGATCTACTAAGGTTGGAAGTCATATTGGCCAAGTAGCGATTAAGAACTTTAAGAAACCATTATTAGAATTAGGTGGTAATAGTGCTTTCATTATCATGGAGGATGCTGACCTAGATTATGCTGTTCAAGCTGCTACCTTTAGTCGATTTACTCATCAAGGGCAAATTTGTATGTCAGCTAATCGTATTCTAGTGCAACGTTCAATATTAGATGAATTTGTTACAGCATTTAAAAATAAGGTATCTTCATTAAAGGTTGGAGATCCTAGAAACCCTGAAACTGTAATAGGACCCGTGATGAATGAAAGAGCAGCAAATCATTTAAAAGAAACTATTGAACAAGGTATTAGCCAAGGAGCTACTGCTATATTAAAGGGAAACATAACTGGAAATATGGTAGAGCCTACGATTTTAATAGATGTAAAACCGGATATGTCTTTAGCGCAAGAAGAGCTGTTTGGACCTGTAGTATGCATTATTCCTTTTGAAACAGAAGAAGAAGCTATTTCAATTGCAAATGATACGAGATTTGGTTTAAGTGGTGCTATACATACAGCAAATCTTGAACGTGGAGTGGCAATTGCTAAGAA
This sequence comes from Bacillus sp. AP8, assembly GCF_000321185.1. Taxonomy (NCBI): domain Bacteria; kingdom Bacillati; phylum Bacillota; class Bacilli; order Caryophanales; family Bacillaceae; genus Bacillus; species Bacillus sp. AP8. Next base: position 16,736 of record NZ_CAPG01000086.1, on the reverse strand, counting down.
AATACATACAGGTATGATTCATGTAAATGACATTACCATTAATGATGAACCAATTGTGGCATTTGGGGGAGAAAATCAATCTGGATTAGGACGGTTAAATGGAGAATGGAGTTTAGAGGAATTTACTACATTAAAATGGATTTCTGTAAACTTCGGTCAAAGAACTTTCCCTTATTAAACGAAGAGAGGAACATGAATACATGATGAGCGACATTGTTGAAAAAAATGACTCTATAATAGACGCCTTTATTAAGATTGCCCCTTTATTAAAAAAGTTAATTCATGACGATGTGACGATTGGTATATATGATACAGAAAAGCTGATTATCAATTTTCCTGGTGATACATTTTCCTTAAACGTGAAACCGGGAGATCCATTAATGGAAGGAGATATCATTACAGCAGCAATAAGAGAAAACATCGAAAAGGAAGCGATTGTTCCTAAAGAACTATTTGGCTTTCCACTTCTTGCAAAGGCGATTCCTTTACATGATTCACATGGACAAGTTGTTGGCGGAGTAGGATTAGGAACAAGTCTAGAAAAGGCCAATGTATTACATGAGGTGGCAGAAAGTTTATCGACTATTGTAGAAGAAACAGCAGCCTCTATTGAAGAGATAAATCATTCTGTTACAAACCTTTCGGATCGTGTATCGGACGTATCTTCTCATATGAAAGAAGTAAGTTCAGGAGCAGATCAGATTGGACAAATTTCTACAGTAGTAAAAGGAGTTTCTGATCAAAGCAACCTATTAGGTTTAAATGCGGCAATAGAAGCAGCACGAGCAGGTGAAGCAGGTCGGGGATTTTCTGTAGTTGCTGATGAAATCCGTAAATTAGCGACAAATTCAAAAGAAAATGTTACTCAAATTGATGAATTAACAAAAAATATACAAAAAGCGATTCGGAATTTAAATGAGGCATTTACAGGAATTAATGAATACACAGATAATCAAGCGGCTGCTATTCAACAAATTGCAGCAACGATTCAAGAAGTAAGCAAGAATGCCCAACACTTATCGCAATTAGCAAGCAGTAATATGAAGGAATAATAATTGGAATAGAAGTTATTCTATATTACATGCCATTTTAGTAAAAGGTTTTCTTTTTTATTTATACAAAGTGAACCTATCCTCAAAGGAAAGGCAGCCAAACAGGTATGACTAAACGGATAAGTATTTATTCAAACACTTAATGTACTAATTAAAAAGAATATGCAATATAAAACGTAAGGGAGTTTTAAAAGCGATTAAAGATTACTTTTAAGACTCCCTTATTTATGCTGTTGAATTGAGAAATTTTTTCATTTTTTTGATATCATTAACGTTTCTCTACTTAAGTGTGCCATAATAAGTAATGTTAATTATGACACGTATAATGGAGGATATATGATACAACCATTGCATATAAAAGTGAAAAAAAAGCATGCAGATAAAATGAATAAGGGCTATCCTTTAATATCTAAGGAAGCAATTGAAAATAGTAAACTTTTGAAAAATGAAGGAGAGTTATTGCGAATTACCGATGAACATAATCATTTTATTGGTATTGGCTATCATGGCCAACAAAATAAGGGGATTGGTTGGGTCTTGAGTCGAAAAGAGGATGAGCAGATTAATGTAGCTTTCTTTGTTAAAAAATTCAAAGAAGCATTTTCTCATAGGAGAGCATTATTTCTTGATCCTGAGACAACAGCTTTTAGAATTTTTAACGGAGAAGGGGATGGAGTAGGAGGAATTACAATTGATTACTATGATGGTTATTACTTAATTCAATGGTATAGTAAAGGGATTTATTCCTTCCGTGAGAAGATATTGTCTGCTCTTCAGCAAATCGGTGAATATAAAGGGATTTATCAAAAGAAACGATTCGATGACAAAGGTCAGTATGTAGAAGATGATGATTTTGTAATGGGCCAGCAAGCACCCTTGCCGCTAATCATAAAAGAGAATGGCGTTAAACTTGCTACATACTTAAATGATGGTGCGATGACAGGGATTTTTCTAGATCAAAGAGAAGTTCGAAAATCGATTCGTGAGCTCTATTCTAATGGTGCTGAGATGTTAAATATGTTTTCTTATACAGGAGCTTTTTCGGTGAATTCAGCTCTTGGAGGGGCAAAGGTAACAACTAGTGTTGATGTGGCTAACCGAAGTAGAGCCAAAACGATTGAGCAATTTTCTATTAATGACATAAATGTTGATCAACAGCAAATTGTTGTGGATGACGTATTTCAATACTTTAAGTATGCAGCTCGAAAAGAGAAAGCTTTTGATTTAATCGTTTTGGATCCGCCGAGCTTTGCTAAAACAAAAAGACGTACTTTTAGTGCTGCTAAGGATTACACGGAGTTATTAAAGGAAACCATCATGCTAATAAAAAATGGCGGTGTCATTGTAGCATCAACAAACAGTAGTGCATTTGATATGAGAAGATTTAAGCAATTTATTGAAATAGCATGTAAAGAAACGAAATCAACATTTTCTATTTTAGAAGAGTACCATTTACCATCGGATTTTAGAACAATCAAAGCTTTTCCTGAAGGCAATTATTTAAAAGTAGTTTTTCTTCGTATTCATAAATAAGAAAAGTGAAAACGGTCTCCTCTACTTCTAGTATTTAAACTGGCTAAAGGAATGCTTATATGAGGGGATAAGACTAGAGTTAAGCAATAAACTAAGTTCAAGATACTAACGATCAAAGGTCGTTTCAAATGTGTTTATTAATCCAATCGCTTTTGAAACGTCTCTTGGTTTGCTTTTATTTTGTTGCTTCAGAACGAGCCTATTTATCCATATAATGCTAGATTGCGCTGAAGGCTCTGTTTTACGTTACTATTGATTTGTATCAAGAAATAAATAAGCGGAAATCCTTGAGAATCCTGCAGAATAAGCGAGAATGACAAGGCCCTACAGTGAGGAACGAATGAGAAGGCTTGACACTCGCTAGCAGAAAGTGAACGGATTGGAGCCATTATCAATAACGAATTCTAACAAAGTCTTAAAGAAAGTATATTTATGGAATAAAGTTGCTTGAGAAATTTATATTTTAGATGATAAAAATTGAAAAAATACATATAAAGAACTGATAGATGAAATATAACCAATTATTATAGAGAAATTTCGGTTGTTACGATATTCCATATAAGAAATGATATAGCCAATAATCGTTAAGCAAATCCACAATGGTAAGAAGAATCCATCAGTCATTTTAATTGGTAATTCCTTAAGAACACTTATAATATAAAGAATCCAATTTCCGATTAATAATAGCCCTGCAATCATGGAGAATCTAGAGGGTCTGTTTTTATATATTAGTAATCTGCGAGATGAGATGAATAGTTTACATGCAAGTAAAGTTAGCAAAAGATAAATGATGAGAAGTACAAGTGTGAGCAACATAAAAGAATTCCTCTCTATTATAAATAGTAGTAATATGAATTCTGATTCATTATAGACCTTGTAAATCGATAACCGCTATATTTCCTATATTAGTTATACCCCGTTTTCAAACCTTTTCATTAAAAATAGCTATTCTTCAATTAATAAACATTTATTTTTCAAAATTATCACACAATTATTTGGTAAAATTAGGGTCACTATTAGTAAGGGTGATGCGCGATGAAAGAAATCCAGAGTATGAAAGTACTGCTATTAATCGGTATAACGGCAGGGCTTCTTTTGCTATGCAATCCAGTAAAAGCAGCTGAAATAAACATGAGCCCTAGTCAGTCTTTACAAAAGGCAATTGATACCGCAAAAGAAGGAGATGTCATTAAATTAACAAAAGGGGTATATGAGGGAGCTATTACGATACAAAAGGCAATTACGTTAGAAGGTGAAGAGGGCGCCATCATTGATGGTGGTCGAAAAGGGAATGTCATTACTGTTGAAGGAAATCAGGTTGAAATTAGAGGCATTGAAATTCGTAATGGTGGAACAGGTAAACTGGACAGTGGGATATATGTTAATAGCGGGAAAAATAATAAGTTTGAAAATAATATAATAAGTAATACAATGTACGGAATTTATATAAACCAAGGTTCTGATCATATCGTTCGAGGTAACACCATTCATAGTTATGCAGGTCATTTTTCCACAAGAGGCAGTGGTATTCACCTTTTCAAAGGTAAAAATCATTTAGTAGAAAACAATACAGTGATGGCTGTTCAAGATGGTGTGTATTTAGATAATACAAAAGGAATTACGCTAAAAGGAAATCAAGTTTCTAGTTCAAGGTATGGATTTCATTTTATGTTTAGTAAGGAATTGGTTATCGAGAAGAATACTTTGAAATCTAATATAACCGGATTGATGATTATGGACTCATCTAATATTAAATTTTTCGACAACCAGGTCATTAACCATTTTCATGTTAGAGGATTCGGTGTCCTTGTTTATGATAGTCAAAATATTTTCTTGAATCGTAATAATATAAGCCAAAATAGTACAGGATTATCATTGGAGAAGACTGTTGATGTTCAAATCAATCAGAATGTAATTGCAGGAAATCAAGTAGGGTTAGAGTTTATCGGTAAGAATTCTCATAATGTATTTTTTGAAAATAATTTCATTGGAAACGTAGTTCAATCCAAAATATCTAATAACAATATGCAATTAGATAATGGAGTAAGAGGGAATTATTGGGATGACTATTCGAGCTTTGATGTTACAGGAGATGGAATTGGGGAAGTAACCTATAAGGCTGGATCGTTATATGATCAATTACTCAATCGGGAACCATACTGGCAATTTTTCTTTGAAAGTCCATCTATGAAACTATGGAGTAAAGCGGAAACGTTATTTCCTTCCATTGGAGTAGCGGATGTGTATGATGAGCACCCATTAGTTGAGCCTGTGAAATTGAGTCAAGAAAACAAGGAAAATGAAGGAAGCAGAAATATTGGGGCGTTATTATTGGCACTTCCATTTCTATGGTTTTCTATTATGGTGATTTGGTTAGGGAGGAATATTTAATGAGAAAATTAGTTAGTAGCTTTATGATATTAGGAACTTTTTTTATGCTATCTGCGTGTGGAAAAGAGCCTTCATATAAGCCCGTAGCGATTAACCCAGAGGTAGATGTTTGTGATTTATGCAACATGAGCTTAGTGGAGGAAAATGATGTGACGGAGCTTTTTTCAAAAGATGGTGATGTATACAAATTTGATGATATAGGCTGTATGTTTGAATTTGTTCATAAAGATAAAGGGATTGCAGAAAAGGATATTGCTAAGCAATATGTACGTGATATGGAAAGTGGGAAATGGATAGAAGTAGAAAAAGCATACTTCGCCTATGACTCATCCTTTCCAACTCCTATGTCTTATGGTGTTCTTTCTTTTGAAAAAAAAGAAGCGGCAAATGATTATATTAAACGAGAGAATAAAGGAGAAGTATTGGATTATAAAAAACTAGAGCAGCATAAGTGGGGTTGGGAGCAATGATTGGTACAATTGCCAGACAACAATTCACTTTAATATTAAGAAGTAAATGGCTCATTAGCTTTGGTATCTTATTTGCTTGTTTAGCGATATTTATTAGCTATTTTGGTCATTCGGGTCAATCGGGTTATTTGGGTTTTAATAGAATGACAGCAAGCTTATTAAACTTAAATTTATTGCTAATTCCATTAATATCTTTATTAGTAGGTGGTCTTTTTTTAGCAGGTGAAAAAGAGGATCGGGGTTTAATGTTAATGCTAACCTACCCAGTCAGTGTGAAGGCTGTGATTTTTGGAAAATACATCGGTTTGTTTGCTTCGCTTTGGTCTGTTGTTACGTTTGGATACGGTGCTTCTTTATTAATGATGTATTTAGCAGCAGTAGATGTTTCATTGACTGTCATATTGAAATTTTATGTGTTTTCGTTAATTTTAGCGGCAATCTTCTTAGCATTGTCGATGTTAATTGGACTTTTGTCTAAAACGCGTTTTCAATCACTTGGTACGAGCTTAATTGTTTGGGCTTTCTTAGTTTTATTTTATGAGTTTTTAATTATGGGTATTAGCTTAGCCTTATCGAAACAGATGGTTTTACCGATGCTATCTATTTCTATTTTTTTGAATCCGGTGGAACTCATTCGCGTTTGGTCGATATTGTCATTAGATGGACTGGCTGTTTTTGGCCCTAGCTTATATGACTTAACAATTTGGGCGAATGGTTTTATTGGACAGATGCTTTTTATACTCACAGCTGTCGTATGGTTAGTTGTTCCTTTACTAGCTAGTATTTTTGTTACAAAAAGGAGAATAGGCAATGAGTAAATGTCTAGAAATGAAAAAGCTTTCGAAAATATATAATCCAAGTAGTAAGGTTGAAGATATAAGTTTTTCCATTAATCAAGGAGAAATAGTTGCGCTGTGTGGAGGAAATGGTGCCGGGAAAAGTACACTCATTAAAATGTTAACGGGCATCATCAAGCCGACTAGCGGTGAGATTTTTATGGATGGACAAATTATTCATCCGACTAGTAAAGAATATCGAAATCAATTTTCATATATGCCAGACGATATGTTGTTTCCTCGTCAATTAAGTGCTCTGGAGGTACTTAACTTTTTTGCTGGATTAAGAGGTGTTTCCAAGGAAAAAGCGATAGAGGCATTAGAAATAGTTGGATTATATGATGAACGAAATCGGTTAATAAAGCATTTTTCAAAAGGAATGCAACAAAGATTATCTTTTGCTCAAGCACTATTAGCTGATACTCCAATCATGATTTTAGATGAACCGACAAATGGCTTAGATCCATATTGGGTGTATCAATTTAAAAGGATTTTACTAGAAGAAAAGGAAAAAGGAAGAGCAATTTTATTTACGACACATATTCTTTCATTAGTGGAAGAAATAGCAGATAAAGCAGCTTTTATCGAAGGAGGAAAGCTCATTCACTTTGATACAGTGAATGAATTGATAAATCGAAATGGAAAATCCGTTTCATTAGAAAAGGTTTTTTTTGAAAAACAAATTCAAGAAGCTCATAAATAAATCAAAAAGAAGGGTGTCTAAAAAGATTTTATACTTTTTGGACGCCCTTTATATTAGTGTTTATTTAAATAGGTTAAAATTTTTTAGTCCGTTTTGCTTATTCGTGATGCTCGTTTTCATTATTATGTTCCATGTTGCTATGTTGATTCATTTTTTTCATTTTCATTTGATAGCGTTCATTCGCTACTTGATCAACTTGATCCCATGTATTTAATTCTGGATGATGATTCTTGTGCTCATTTATAAATTGATCAGCATGTTCTTGTGTTGAATGGAATGAATAGCCATATTTCATTGGAGTCGCTACATCAGATTTGATAACGATGGCAGAATCTTTCTCAATCCATTCTTTCGTAGAGTAATCTCGAACCCAAAGCTTTTCGTATTTTTCATCAGCTTGGCGCAGACCGTTTAATAAGCAACCTGAATCGTCGAAGAATAAGTGTTTACCATCTGATGTTAAAGCTTGAGCTGTAAAAGCTCCCATTTCATCTTCTTTTCCGTAAACTTTCATGTTGCAGAATGCACACATTTCATTTTCAGATGGCTCTGTTGCTATTAACTGATTTTGTTGTTTTTCTGTTTTTGAGCTGTTTTCTGTATTTGTTGCATTTTGATTTGATTTAGATGATTCCTCTTTACCGCATCCCGAAAAAATCATCATTAATGAAAGACTTATGAGTATGAATCCAATCTTTTTCATTATATTCCCTCCCACTTATATTCCTTTTTTAGCATATCAATAAGTTGTGAAAAAAATTAGAATTTTCAGTGTTGATTCAATGATAATTAGTAAAATAATCCAACGTGCTCGTTTTTGAAAAAATAAAAATTAGCGATGAGAGTAAGACGCCTAGCTCATCTGAGCAATGGGTGGAATAGGATATAAGAAATCATCTCATCGGAGAAAAGTGGGGATTAAATGTATAATGTTAGAATTTATACATCTACTCGATGCAAATATTGTATGATGCTAAAAAATTATCTAAGCAGCCAGAATATAAAGTATCAGGAATTTAATGTAGATGGACAACCGAATATGATTCAATATTTAATGGGGAAAACTGGTCAAATGGGACTGCCTCAAACCGAAATAAATGGGCAATGGATTTTAGGGTATAATCCACAAGGAATTATGGAATTAATACTAGAAACAAAACTTTAACGTGCTTCGGGATTTGGTTGAATAATAATAATAGACATGGTATTATGACAATAACTTTAAAAGAACGGAGGGTTTCCTAACATGAAGTTTATCAGACTACGTTTTCAAGCTTTGAACGGCGCTAACTGAATAGTGTTCAAAGGCTCTGCCTAGTGCAGGGTAAACGGTATTGGTCTGTCTTCTTTTAAGGAAGCCTAATTTTTCTTAATATGTGGAACAAGAAGGAAGATGATTACACTTGCTTTGTTTCTGTGTGACTCACATCGGCAAAGTATTTTGTAAGAGTAAGAATACTCTTGTGGGGATTTTTAAGCATGTGCTGCTTATCACAAGCTCTATGGATCATAAGGAGTGTTTTTATAGTTGACCATTTTTCTAGGGAGAGAGTTGATTTCTTTCTATTACGTTTATTCAACACAGGCATCCAGCTTGTGTTTTTTGCGTTTTATAACGAAAAATTACTCAAGTATGAACCTAATGGTTTAACGGATTAGATAGGAGAGAATCGTATGCTCCTATCAATTAGGAGTTTATTTTAAAAGAAAATGGAGGAATTCATATATGATGGAAAAACGTGAAAAAGCGATATTAGTTGGGGTACAGCTCAAAAAAGACAATGATGCTGATTTTAAATATTCACTAGAAGAATTAGGCGACCTTGCTGCTGCATGTGATGTAGAGGTAGTTGGAGAAATAACTCAAAAGTTAGACCGAGTTAATGCTTCTCATTATGTTGGGACTGGAAAAGTTGAGGAGATCGTTAATCTAAAGGAAATGTTTGATGCAGATACGGTTATCTTTGATGATGAACTATCTCCATCGCAAATTAGAAACTTAGAAAAAGATTTAGATTGTAAAGTAATCGATCGCACGATATTAATATTAGATATATTTGCGCGTAGAGCTAAAACGAAAGAAGCTCAACTGCAAGTTGAGGTGGCTAAATTGCAATACATGCTTCCTCGTTTAGTTGGTCTACGAGCATCACTCGGTCGTCAAGGAGGTGGAGCTGGTTTAAGTAATAAAGGCTCTGGTGAAACGAAGCTTGAATTAGACCGTCGTAAAATTGAAGAGAAAATAACGGTTTTAAGCAAAGATTTAGCGACTCTTGTTGCACAACGAGAGGTACAAAGACGGCAACGCAAGAAGAATGAAATACCAGTTGTGTCGCTTGTTGGTTATACTAACGCAGGGAAATCAACTATTATGAACAGTATGCTAGAAGTATTCAATCAAAATTCCGAAAAACAAGTGTTTGAAAAAAATATGCTTTTCGCAACATTAGAAACGTCTATACGCAAAATCCAACAACCAGATCAGAAAGCTTTTTTACTGACAGATACAGTTGGTTTCGTTAAAAAACTACCTCACCATCTTGTTAAAGCCTTTCGTTCCACATTGGAGGAAGCAGCGGATGCTGATTTACTGATTCATGTTGTAGACTGTTCTAATCCGAATTATCCACAGTTTATTGAAACGACCAATGAAACATTAAAAGAAATTGGCGTAGAAGGTATACCGACGATTTATGCATTTAATAAAGCAGATGTAGCAAATATAGAGCATCCTAAATTTGAAGGAGATACGGTATATTTGTCCGCTAAGAAAAAGGTTGGTATTCAAGAATTAACGGAGTTGATTCGTAAACACATCTTCAAAGATTATGTGGAATGTGAATTGCTTATACCATTCGAAGAAGGGCAGATTGTATCTTATTTTAATAAATATGCACATGTTCAAAATACCAGCTATGAATACAATGGCACTCTTTTAACTGTTGAGTGTAAAAGATCAGATTATGAAAAATACCAAGACTATGTTGTTTAAATTAGAAGTAAATAGAGCAAACAGGGTTGTGTCATAAGAGGGTGATACCACTTTTGAATGTGATTCTTTTTATGGTTCTATAATAGAATGTTTCTTTCGTAAATATAGAAAAGGGTGACGAACCAAAGTATAGCTTTGGTTTCATCACCCTTTTTGGTAAGTTTAGAAATCTGTCTTTTAGCTGGTCTAAACTTATATTTTTTTAACTTCAAGGAATAGAATTTGTAAGCCATCCATTTCCATTATCTTAAATCTATATCCTTCTGATTCTATTATGTCTCCAACAGATACTTCGTATTTTTGAGTTAAAACCCATCCACCGATTGTATCGACTTCTTCCTCAGAAAGGTGTATACCTAGTAAGTCATTAACTTCTTCAATAAGGACCATGCTACTTATAATGAAGTGTGAATCGGTAATCTTGCGAATATCCGCCACCTCATCTGCGTCAAATTCATCACGAATTTCTCCAACAATTTCTTCAAGAATATCTTCAATAGTAACAAGTCCGGAAGTTCCACCGTACTCGTCGAATAGTATTGCCATTTGCGTACGCTCTTTTTGCATCTTCAATAGCAAATCGTTAATAGGAACTGTCTCAATTATACTAATAATTGGTTTCATGATTTGCGGTAAAGGTTGATCGGTTGGTTTAAACTTTCTTTGTGCACTCAAAATATCCTTAATATTTAAAATCCCAACAATGCTATCTTTATCTCCGTCTACGACAGGATAACGAGAGTATTTCTCAGTATCAACTAAAGTAAGAATTTGTTCTAATGTATCATCTATAGCAACTGTCGTAATAGAAGTACGTGGGACCATAATTTCTTTAGCAATCCTATTGTCAAATTCAAAAATATTGTTCATATATGTTAACTCAGTTTGGTTAATTTCACCGCTTTTATAGCTCTCAGATAAAATCATTCTCACTTCTTCTTCAGAGTGAGACATTTCGTGTTCGGATGTAGGTTTTAGTCCGAAAATACCTACTAATAGTCGAGCGGATCCGTTTAATAACCAAATGAAAGGATACATGATTTTGTAGAACCAAATGAGTGGTTTAGCAAATAATAATGTAATTGTTTCAGCTTTTTGAATAGCAACTGTTTTAGGTGCTAATTCACCAACAACAACATGTAAAAACGTAACAGCTACGAAGGCAATGATGAATGATAATACATGACTAATTGTTGCATCAACGTTCAAGCGTTCGAAAATAGGAAATAAGAGACGTTCAACAGTTGGTTCTCCTAACCACCCTAGACCAAGAGCGGTAACTGTAATACCTAACTGACAGGCAGATAAGTATTCGTCTAAATGGGTAACTACTTGATGAGCGGCTTTTGAGCCCGCTTTTCCTTCTTCAACTAATTGATTGATACGCGTTGTACGGACTTTAACCATAGCGAATTCAGTAGCTACGAAAAACCCCGTAAGAGCAATTAAAATTGCTAGTAAGACTAAGTTTAATATGTCCAAATTGTGCCTTACGTGTGTAAGGCTTACACCTCCTGTGATGTATAAAAAGGTTAATTTATTTAATGAGATTCATGTAATTAATCTTCGTCGTTATTCATACCAATAAACATTAAAACGAATCGTAGAAGCTCAGCGATTGCTACAAGCGTTGCTGCTACATAAGTAAGTGCCGCTGCATTTAAGACTTTACGAGCGCTACCCTCTTCATCATTACGTATTAATCCAGAACCTACCATTTGCTGAAGTGCACGTGATGAAGCGTTAAATTCGACTGGTAACGTAACAACTTGGAAAAGAACTGCTGCGGCCATTAAGAAAATACCAATTAATAATAGATTTGCAGAGCTTAATAGAATACCAGCTAGAATAACAAAGAAAGACATGTTTGAGCCAATATTAGCCACTGGTACTAAAGAATGTCTAAGTCTTAACGGAGCATAATCTACTTGATCTTGAATGGCATGTCCTACTTCATGGATACCTACTGAAAGAGATGCAATAGATGTACCATGATAATTATCGCTTGAAAGACGAACGACTTTATCTCTAGGATCGTAATGGTCGGATAGGTGACCATGAACTTCTTCTACAGATACATGATATAATCCATTTTCATCAAGAATTTTTCGTGCAGCTTCAGAGCCTGTCAATCCAGAAGAAGCTGGAACTTTCATATAGTTTGAATAGGTTTTCTTTAAGTACATTTGTACCGCAATTGGTACAAGCATAATGACAATAAAGTATATAAGGTAAGTCATTATTCATAATCCTCCTCTAAAAAATTACATTAATAAAATTAACAGTGATTGAATGAGAGCAACGCTCTCATGAGATAACTGCTTCTTTATGACATCATCTTTGTTTAACTTTTTCGCTTGAATAAGCTCGACGATTTCGGTAACATCTTTCTCTAAGCCTTGAAGCTTTCGCTGTAATTCATCAATGTCGTAGTCCTGTTGTTCTTGTTCTTGCATGATTTCTTTAATTTCACTTAAAGACAATTTTTGGCTTTTTAATTCTTTAATCATTTTAATGCGATGTACAGCTTCGTGTGTATAGTATCTATAGTTTGAAGTAGTACGTTCCGCTTTTAACAATCCTAAATTTGTATAATGGTCGATTGTTCGCTTTGAAACATTTGATATATCGGCTAATTCTCCAATTTTTAATCGTTCAATCCCAAAGTGAACACCTCCAAACTGTAACGTGATGGTTTGATTATAAATTGTAAAGTGAAATAGAATCTCTTTCAGATTATACGGTTTGACTTTATTAGGTTTCATATATAGAAAGAGTTCATTTTCATAATGATATAATATATTAGTTTTCTTAAGAAATGCTTAAGATTTAATAATGAGGAAAAAATTTTAATCAATCGTTTGATTAAAAGCCATACATCATATAAATTTTTATACAATTAAATTAAGAAAGGAAGGATGGTATTTTGAGCGAGTCTAGTAAGGTTGTGATTGTAACGGGGGCATCTAGCGGAATTGGACGATCGATTGCTTTTTTATATGCAGAGAAAGGATACAAGGTTGTTTTAGCAGATGTGAATCAATCACTAGGAGAAGAAAATGTTCAGCATATAAAAAGTAGTGGAGGTGAAGCGATATTTTGTCAAACGGATGTAAGAGTAGAAGAAGATATTATTAGTTTAATGGATATAGCTTATGAAACATATGGAAAAATAGATGTACTAATTAATAATGCTGGTAGAATGGTCTTTAAATCGCTCTTTGAGATTAAGATAGAAGAATGGGATGATTTAATGAATACGAATTTACGTAGTGTGTTTTTAGCATCTAAAGAAGCTGCAAAATATATGATGAAGCATAATGAAGGGGGATCGATTGTTAACATCGCTTCAACTAGATCTCTGATGTCAGAACCAAATTCTGAATTGTATGCTGCTTCAAAGGGAGGAATTGTCTCATTAACTCATGCATTAGCAGCTTCTTTGAGTAAACATCATATTTCGGTAAATGCTATTTCGCCTGGGTGGATTGAGACTGGAGATTATCAAAAATTAACGGAATTGGATCATTCACAACATTTTTCAAATAGAGTAGGAAAGCCAGAAGATATTGCACGTGCATGTCTGTTCTTATCAGCAGCAGAGAACGATTTTGTAACAGGGACCAATCTTATAATCGATGGTGGTATGACTAGAAAGATGATTTATCAAGATTAACCATTCTATTGTCTAAAAGGAGAAAATTCGAAAGGATATTATCTGATAAAAAATGATTGTTATCTATAGAATAAAAATAAGCGTCTAAAGTGATATACAATCATCTTTTAGACGCCTTTTTTTATGACTTATTTATTAATTCATTAATGGTTTCTTCAATAAACAACATTTCGGCTTCCATCATTTTAATCTTATGTTTTATGGCTAAATCGACACCCCTACTGGCACTGTGACTAGGTGTTTGTTTTAAATACTCTAGCATTTGTTCACTTTGAGCCAATCGTTCCTTAAGAGCAGCCGTTGTTTCCTCTGTAGGCAAATGATCCATGAACATTAAGCCTATATCGCCCGTGTAATGAATAGTTTCAGCGGATGATAGGTTATTTAAAAGCAATTCATGGAAATATTTTTTACCACTTTCATTTATCGAATATACTTTGCGTGGAGGACGGTTACCTTCTTGTTCCATTTCAACTTCGATATAGCCTTGTTTACTAAGCTTCTCTAATGTGGCATACGCTGTTGGCTTTTTCATATCCGTAATCATGCCTAAATTAGTCTCAATAAATTCGTTAATTTGGTATCCGTGCTGTCTTTGAGCCATTAGTAAGCCGAGTAGAATCAATAACCGATTATCCATATAGAACCTCCTTTACAACATCTTTCTATATTAAGTATAGCATTTTTTGAAAAAATAATTAAAGGGTCTGTTTATGCAACATGTCGGTAAGAAAAGAAGTAGCTGTAATCTATAATTTAAATAAGTTCATGAATAAAACTATTATAAAAAGGTAGCTTAAGCACCACTTTCTTAAGCAAGCAAACTAGAGCAACATTCACTTATATTCACTATTTGTTCATAGACAACAAAGTATTCGAAAAAACCTTACAGAATAAATAAAGCTTTTTGGAAGAAGGATAATAGATACGTTAGTAGTTTGGGTGGAAATCAAGTGAATTTTTCTTGAAATGTTATAAAAATAGGAGAAAATTACTTTTTTTGTAACAAATTACTGAAAGCGCTTGCAAAATTCACATTTTAGACATAAAATAAGGTAAAATAGTAAAAAAAAGGAAGTGGATGCAGGATGACGTCGGGTGAAATTGTAAACGTTATTGCTTATGCAACATACTTTGGATTTTATGGATCTCTTTTATTCATTCCTTACGGTCTAATTCGTTATTTCTCTAATGAAAGAAAAAAAGAATTAGCCAATAAATTAATTACTAAATAATGGTCGGTTCTACATCTGAAATGGAAAAGAGCTGGTTCAAAAACATTGTCTTACGACACCTTTTTGAACCAGCTCTTTTGTTCGTTATAGTTGTTAAATGATTAGGCAGTTCATTTCACATAAACAAGAACCGAAACCGATTTTATTTATCAATCTGCTGGATAGATTACTCCAATTTGCTTGCGAGCTTCGTCCATTATTTCCGTTACAACTAAGGATTTTTCAAATGTATTAATGGATGATTCATATTGTTGATTCTTAAGTAAGTCAATAAAATGTTGAATTTCATACAACATAGTATTTGTATGTTGAGACTGTGAAAGATCCTCTTTATTTCCGTTACGATAGATAAGCTCCACTTTAGAAGGAGAGCTTATCTTATTTATGATGATACTTCCTTCTTCACCTTGGATTTCATTCGAGAAATCGGAATGCGTAATTTTTGAATACATGACAACAGCTTCCATATCATCGTATTGTAATAGGATACTTCCTTGTCCATCGACTCCCGATTCTAGCATGGTTCCATTTGCTTGAACGCTTTTAGGTTTACCAAAGAGATCTACTAGCGGATAAATGCAATAAATTCCGATGTCTATTAAAGCGCCATTAGAGAATTTAGGATTAAATGCATTTAAAATGGTACCTTGCTTGTATTGATCATAACGAGATGAATATTGGCAAAAGGTAGCGAAATAACGACGTATAGGTCCAATTTTTTGTAAGTGTTCCTTTATATGCGTAAAACTAGGGATAAGTGTTGACTTCATCGCTTCCATTAATAGAACATGGTTCTCTTTAGCAACTTCAATCATTTCTTTTACTTCTTTTTGATTAGATGCTAGTGGCTTTTCACATAAGACGTGTTTACCATTCTTCATACATAATATAGCTTGTTCAGCATGAAGTGAATTAGGCGATGCTATATATACAGCATCGATGTGGTCGCTTTGGACCATTTCTTCAATACTTGTAAAAGTTAAGTCAACGTTATAATTCGAAGCAAATGCTTTTGCTTTTTCTTCAGAACGTGAATACACAGCAGCTAGACTGAAGTCTTCAACCATAAAAGCTGCTTCTAGAAACCGTTCTGTAATCCAATTTGTACCTATTATTCCGAATCGTATCATGATCGAGAAGCTCCTTTTCTGTATTTATTTCTATTATAGTGTTTTGTCTTCTATACAAGGGGGAGTAAATAATCCCACTCTAACGGGATTCATGATAATGTACAATACTAAACTTTCCTTAAAGTCGGTAATTGGCCGGTTTGATATAGGTGTTTGTACTTTTATCAGCAATAGTGAGAGCTATTAAAAATTGAGCATTGTAATAGGTTAACATAATCCAATGGCCTGAATAAGCAATATTAGAAATAAACATATTCCAAGATAGAATGGTATCAGAAATAATGAATAAAGCGCTTCCCAAAATAGCGGTCTTTTCTCCAGTCATCATTGCAGCTAGGCCCATAATTGAGATTACAGTGATATAACAAATAACAGGTATTATGAGTTCTGATCGTTCGGATTGGGAAAGAGCGGTCACTAATTGATAGCCAAAGAAAAGGGCATACAAAACAATCGGAATGAGGGCAAGCGATTTTATCCAATTTATTTTCCATTTACGAATGAATGCTGAAATATAAAAGAGGTGACCTATTAAAAATGCAACGAGTCCGAAGATAAAAGAAAAAATAATAAAAGCGTCACCTAAAGTACAACAAATTAGACCAAAAATAATTAATTTTTGATAGGTTGATGGAATGGAACGAATTTGTAGATAACCATAAAAAATGATCAACAGCATCGGTACTAATTTAAAAATAAAACGTAATAAGATGTTCTC
>NZ_CAPG01000087.1:0-6447 GCF_000321185.1 Bacillus sp. AP8 | reverse complement strand
TCTAGTGTGCATAATTAATAGTACTCTCTATATCCCCTTACTTTTCACAATAAAAATAAAGGAATAATTTATGTGCATAATTAAAATCGAGCATAATTTTATTCTAATTATGCTCAACTTTTCTCTTCTAATATAAACTTAAAATTTTATAAACATATAACGAGGTGAGTATATGTATGACTATTCAACTTGCCCAAATAAGCTAATTTTTTGTGTAGATCTTAAATCATTTTTTGCATCAGTTTCTTGTGTCATTTTAGGATTAGACCCATTAAAAGTGAAATTAGCAGTTGTAGGTGATGTAACTAGAGACGGTTCTATTGTTCTAGCTGCTACCCCAGCGTTTAAAAAAATAGGGATTGGAACAGGAAATAGAAAATGGGAAATTCCAAATGATAATGATATCTATGTTGTCAATCCTTCGATGAATACTTATGTACAAATATCAAATCAAATTACGGAACTAATATTATCAAAATACGCTGCTCCTGTTGATTTTTTCCAATACTCTATAGATGAATTTTTTGTAGATTTCACTAACTATACATATCTTCATAAAAAAACTCCATATGAATTGGCATCGTCTATTCAAAAGGATATTTTCGCCATTACTGGAGTAAATTCCGCTATCGGAATAGGTCCAAATATGCTCATGGCAAAAATAGCACTTGACCATGAAAGTAAGAAAGATTTAAGTGGCATTGCACACTGGACATATGATGATATACAAACAAAGTTGTGGAATATTAAACCATTAAATAAATTTTGGGGGATTTCAGGAAAAACACAAGCAAAGTTAAACCGTTTAGGTATTTCAACAATTCGAGGTTTAGCTAACTATCCTAAAGAAATTCTAATCAAGCATTTTGGTAATGTTATTGGAACG
This sequence comes from Bacillus sp. AP8, assembly GCF_000321185.1. Taxonomy (NCBI): domain Bacteria; kingdom Bacillati; phylum Bacillota; class Bacilli; order Caryophanales; family Bacillaceae; genus Bacillus; species Bacillus sp. AP8. Next base: position 5,561 of record NZ_CAPG01000087.1, on the reverse strand, counting down.
GAGTTACATCTTCATTCGAACGGTATAGACTTCTCTCAACTATCGGAAATGAAAGACTATAAACCAGCAGACAAATCTATTGGTAAAAGCCAAGTGTTACTTAGAGATTATAAAGCCGATGAAATTAAAACATTAATATTAGAGCAGTTAGAAGAAGTATGCTATCGATTAAGAAATCAAAGAAATTTATGTCGAACAATCCAATTTAGCTTAGGCTATAGTTCTAATATGGGTGGATTTAGTAAAAGTGTGACACTTGAACAGCCAACGGATCTAACATTAGATTGGTTTAATGCATGTTTAAAAATTTTAAATAAACATTATAATAATGAACCTGTTAGAACAATATCTATCTCTCTTAAAAACTTTGTTAAAGAGGATTTCGAACAACTATCTTTTTTTTCAAACCCAATAAGAAAACAAAAAGAAAAAAACCTTGCTAAAACAATGGATTTAATTCGATCTAAATACGGTAAAAATAGTTTATTAAGAGCTTGTAGTTATTTAGAGCATAGTACGATTAGAGAAAATAACAATAAAATAGGAGGACATTATACATGAGGAAGGAACAAAATATCATGGGACGCACTATAAAAAAATGGCAGCCATTCGCTAGCATACCACAACAGTTTAAAGGAATATCTGATATTATTGAAAATCAAAAGAAAGTTATTCAACCTTTATTAGACGAAGATGAACAAGAGAGAATTAATTACATTTTGATTGAAGCCATTGAGTATAGCTATGATGTAAAGTTAGTTTATTGGACAAAGGGGCAATATAAAGAAGAAATAGGTAATATTAAAAAAGTAGATCTATTAATTGATACTGTATACTTAATTGATAAGAATAAGATTGAACATTTGATAGCTATTTCATCTTTAGTTAATGTAATTAATATATGAAAACCAAAAGAAAGGGCTTTACTTCAATAGAGAAGATTATCCATTCTTTTCTCGAAGTAAATCCCTCTTTAGTATATAAAATTTATTTAGTAGTCTTTGACAATCTTGTTAGAGTTAAAAGTATTTCATAAATAATTCTCTTCGTAAGTTTCCACTTAAATAGGCATCATATATCTTTGATCAGAATCTTCACCTTACACATATTGAAGTTTATTCTCTTCTTCTGTTCTCTTATCTTGATTCCTTGTCCATTCACGTAAACCTTGAATGGACAATAATGTATTTATCCCCATTAGTATAACCATTGGGTATAAACCACTTAAGAATACAGTAAAAACAGCTATACCATCTGCTATAATCCACAGGTGCCAATTCTCAAGATACTTACGACTTAACCAATATTCATCTGTTAAACTCAATACAGCAGTTAAACTATTTAAGAAAGGTAGTGACCCATGTAATACATACTTCTCAAGTAGCCCCAAATAAGCCACGCAATACCCATCCCTGTAAGCCAAAATATTAGTTGTTTACGAGTAAATCGATTCGTTACTGGAACTTCATTTCCCTTCTTGTTTCTCTTCCAAAAATACCAACCGTATATAAGAAATACTGTTTGTACAAAAGCAACCACTGCCATTGCATTTAATCCTGACGAAATATAAATATATACATAGCTACCGAAAGCTATTATTCCAAAAATAAAATTAGCCATCTTCTCTTTCATTAATAGCCAAACATGAATCGTCCTCCTGCATAGGCATTGAAAGTTGAATGTCTTGTACCTAATATGGAACCCCATTGAAGAAAAGGAGATGCTGAGTCGTTAGTACAATGGCTAGCTGTTAAAACCCAATATGTAGAGCCTTTATAAACTATTCCTCCTGTTGAACATGAAAAAGTTCTATTTATAGCATCTCTAGACACAACACCAAGTCCTCCACCTTGTTTATTCCAATCTGCTCTTCTTGTTTTTAAAGGAGTAGGAGATTTATAATTTGGATCAACATTAATATAAAGTACATCCCCGTAATATCTCAATTATTTTTACACCATTAATTATGCACAAGATTTGTCTGGTGAAGAACAAATTGAATGATTTGATGTACTAAACTTAGCTGGAAGTAGAGTGCCTGAAATTCAAATGAAACTTACTCGATTACAAATAAAAGGATTGGATTTCTATAAAGAATACTCGAATATATTTCGAGATAAACTGGAGCTTGTAGGACTTGACCATTTATTTGTACAAAAAAATACAGAAGTATCTATACCTTTAGCTAAATTAAATTCTGCATTCGAAATAGTTAACGGTAAAGACGGACACTCATTAAATTACAGTCCTATGGCATCTGATAAAAAAGAGTCATTTATAAGTGACGTGAAACCAACTCAATTAAGAACTTGTTTTGAAATAACACTAGAAGGTTTAGAAAAGGCTTTAGATTTCATTATCGAAAACAACTTATCCGAACCTACAAGGATTGATTATATCACCTATCTAACTGGATATTTCACTTATAATAAAGACATGAATCTAACCGAACGAAATAATCAAAATGTTATTGATTGGTATAATGAAGCTGTTTTCGTGAACAAAACAAACCAAGAAAGACGTATAATGTTTGATAAATTACTAAAATGTTAGTATATAATATTGGTAAAAAACACAAAAAGCCATCACTCTTGTTCGATGGCTTTTTGCATGACATGATGTTCAGAAAAACAACGAGGCAATTTGAAGTATTTTAAAAAATGGATTCATACTTTTTGTTAAATTAAACTGACCCGTTAGCTGCATAAGAAAAAGCCGTCTAAATGACAGCCTTGATTTTTTGCTAATTCACTTTTTAGCATACTAAGATGCTCTTTATATTTCAGATAATACCTTTTTAAGACCGATTAAGTTATCTATTACATAATTAGCTTGAGAAGGTTCATCTTCTCTTGCAAAATCAAAATTACATCCAATTGCAATCAAATCATTATCTTTAGCAGCGTTTATATCAGATAGACGGTCTCCAACAACGGCTGCATTTTTTATATCATATTTTTCTATAATGGTTTTCAAAAGTCTCCTTTATCTAACGTTTGTATTTGTTGAATACTAAATGTCTCAGTAACCCACTTATCCAAATGATAATAATCCACAATAGCTTTTAAATACTCCTTCAAACTATTACTTGCTATGTAGATTGAAGGAGTATTTTCCTTTAAGTATTTGAAAACTTTATCCACATTAGGGTATAACGCACTTTTTCCATTTTTAATATTCTCAATTAATTTATTTAGAAAATAGGTATTAGCCCGTTTTCTTACCTCATCAGTATGATTCGGCATTAAGGCTTGCCAGACAATGGGTAAAGGAACACTCATAATCTCACGATACTTTTCAATTGGAGTTATGTCATTCCAATTACCAAGTTTTCTTAGATAATTAAAAGTATCCTCTAGTGAGATTTCTAAAATTTTTTCTGTTTGAAATAAATTTCCATCCATATCAAAAATCAATGATTGCACCATTACTTTTACTCCTCTTTGTACATATATAGGAACGAAACGCTAAGTTCTATCCTGTTTTTTGTTTTATCTTACAAATTTTCCTTATTCAACTCCCTCAGTTTGATACGAATATCTCTCGAATGCTCACTTATTCGCAGGATTTCATATCCCTTAAAAAGGATTTACGGGTAATAGAAACGAGTTCGGATCATTTTGGCTTCGTGAAGGCATAGTTAAATAAAGGAGTTAGCTAATACTCCATATTTTACCATACGATGCACATCTCCACGCCGCCCCTGGAGGCATTCCCTCCCATGTCTCAACGGGTCAAATGCCCTCTCATTCCTTCGTCATGCCTATCCAAGGGGTGAAGGCCAGTTATGCTAACCTGATGGGTCACATTGCCCTTTTGTTGAATAAATCTGGTACTCCGTACATATTTGAATTCCTACGAATAAGACAACATTCAAGATTAAGATATAGACTAATATTATTAAGACCCTTTAGTATCTGTTTTTCCTAAGCTGCTAAAGGGATTGTAGCTTGTACTTTCTGTGGATTATAAGACTCGTTTCGTCGTGCTATTCCTACAATAATCCTTGCTAGTTTACCTATCAGTTTCATTATTGATTTCATTTTCTTTATCTTTTTAACCTTCACATTATGGGAATGGACAGCTTTAAACTCAGGATTATTCATCACAAGGCTCATAGTTGCCAAGTAGAGGAAGCGTCTAAGTCTTGACCTGCCTCGTTTAGAAATAACTATTTGCCCTTTCCATTTACCTGAGCTTGCTTCAGCTAAATGTAATCCTGCATGACGTAAAAGAGAATTTCCATGAGAAAACCCACTTAGATCTCCTGCTTCACCTAATATACCTGCTAATGAGATTTCACTTATCCCCTTTATCATAAGTAGATTCTTTGCGATTGGGATTTGATTAAGAACTTCTTTTACTTGTTGTTCAACTCTTTCGAGTTGTTTTACAGCGAGGTCATATTCTTCTAATAATTGTTCTAGATGGAGTTTATAAGCATCAAGTGCTTGTTTAGTTCCAATAGAAATTTTTGCTAAATTGATCAGCGTTTGAGCTTTTTTAGGTCCTGGTTGTCTTTTCATTAATGACTTCCACGCCGTCATGACGTCTATTGACTCCATTGAAGATATTTCATCTGGAGTTGGAAATAAACGGAGGGTTGCGATAGCCCCTTTGCACGAAACATCTTTAAACACTTGTCGTAGCTCTGGAAAAACAACATCTACCCATCGATTTATTTGATTAATAGACAGTACGAGACGTTTTACAATCACATCACGATTTGACATTAGAACTCTAATTTTTTCAAATGATTCTGACGATGGGCGTATAAAGGAATAATAGCCATTTTTGACCATATCCGCGATAACGAGTGCATCTTTTTTATCACTCTTAGATTGGGTATTATCACGATTCTCTTTATTCCTTTTTACTAAGTGGGGATTGACAGTTACTACCTCGATGTTTTGGTTATATAACCATTTTGATAGGTTAAGCCAGTAATGGCCAGTAGGCTCCATGCCTACTATTGCTGCATCTAAGTTCTTTAGTCTCTTTAACTCTTGAATCCAGTTTAATAGATTTATAAATCCTTCTTCATTATTTTCAAAAGTAAGAGGATTTCCAACTACAATTCCACGGAAGTTAACTGCTCTTGCAACGTGTAGTTGTTGAGCGATATCCACACCAACAATAAGATGTGTATCGGAAATTCTTTCTATGAGTTGATTTTGTTTGTCTTGCATTTTAAAATTCATTTAGGGCTTCCTCCTTAAGGGTCTGAGTTAGAGTGGTGTCTATACTCATAATCTTACTGAGGGGCTCTATTTTTTTCAAACCTGATATTTAACGATCTACAGGAATGCTAATCTGTCCTTTAGCTGTCAGCTCCTTTTATTAAAGTAATGCACCCTTTAGTCGAATAAGAAAAAAGGATAGCCGCAGCAACCCTTCTTATACTTTTTCTTCAATTCAATTGATAGATCTTGGATAGTCAACACTAAACTAGACAACTTTTTTAAGGTGTTCAAGTTTGTACTGAATAGGGCTCTTATAATCCAATGTCCCATGAATCCGAATGTGATTATACCAATGGACATAGTCGGCTAATTCTCGAC
>NZ_CAPG01000088.1:0-30380 GCF_000321185.1 Bacillus sp. AP8 | reverse complement strand
GCATAAGAAAAATAAGACTGCTTATTAGCAGCCTTAATCTTCAATTCTAGCACCTTTTTATTTAAGTGTGTTTCTCAAAATATTTAAGTGGAAAGCAACTTCTTATTTTACTAATTCATATTACTGACATATTCTTCTCCTTAGTCTTGTTCAATAAGTTTCATTTATATTCTTTAAAGATAAGATTGAAATTTCATTAATGGTCTATTTCCTTATCGGTAAAGATATGTAAACATAGAAAGACATCAATAAATATACGTAAATTTTAAAATATAGTATTGATAAACTAGTACCGAATTGGTCTAAAGATGAAAAAATAGGCTATAAACTTATAAATGCTAGAGCAGAAACACTCTCTGAAAAACCTTCATTTCGGAACGCCTTTCAGAAAAGACGTTGTCTAATAATTGCCGATTCATTTTATGAATGAAAAAAACACCCGAACGAAAAATTCCAATGCGAATTAAATTAAAATCGAATGAACCCTTTGCTATGGCTGGATTGTGGGAATCATGGAAATCACCACTTGGGAATACTATTTTTTCATGCACGATTATAACAACTAAAGCCAATTCATTCATGTCTACAATACACGAAAGAATGCCTCTCATTGTTAAACCTGAGGATGAAAAACTATGGCTTAACCCTAGAAACTCACCTAATTCTCTGTTTACTCGAATCATACAACCATATGCTGATGATTTAATAGAAGCTTACGAAGTATCTTCTGACGTAAATTCAACTAAAAACAACAACTCAGATTTAATTAAAGAAATTTCTTAATGTCTTTATTATACAACAATTCAATAAAATGGTATCATTTTACTATAGTAAAACTAGGAGTGGTAACATGATGTTATTCAGGTCTATTGGATTATGTGTATCTGTTTTCGGTGCGATTATACTATGTGTATGGTCTTTTTTTCTACATACCTCCGAATATAACCAATTAATAAGAATAGTCGGTGTACTATTATTGTTAAACGGTATCATTTTTCTCCCCAATAATTCGACAAAGAAAAAAGTATAAATCTGAAATACTTCATTCGAATTACCCACACATCCCAGAAGATACATATTAGTAAATCTATGATAATTTACAAAAACGAAAACATCTTATCATTTGAGTTGCATTCCAAATCAACTTCAATTGGCGTCAATAGGATGACTTACAGTACATTCTTACATCTAGTTTTGCACTCTTGAATTTTAAAAAGAGATAGAATAATACTATCTCTTTTTGTATTGTTAGAATATATTACGTAGAACAACAATCGACCTATTCAAGATTAGCTCATCGTATGAAGATAAAAATTTAAATCAGCCTCCAAATGCTTTTTCATTAAAATCTCTGCTGTTTGACCATCTCTTGCAAGAATGGCATTATATATTTCTTCATGCTCTTCAATTAAAAACGGACGATTATATATGACAACTGTCTTCCGAAACAGATAAATGATAGACTGCATTCGATCTATAATATCAATCATAATGGGATTATTACTCGCTTTAACAATATCATTATGAAAGCCTTCATTCGCGACCATTATCTCTTCTTTTGTGCCTGTTTTACCTATCAAAATATATTCATAGAGTTTTTTTATTTCCTCTTCTTTTAAGTAAGTAGCTGCACAATTCGCAGCATAACCTTCTAACAGAATTCGTACTTGGAACATATTTCGTAAATCTTTCTCTGTAGGAATGACAACTCTTTTTTTAACAATTAACCCTTCAGACTCCAATTTTCGAATGGATTCCCTAATAGGTGTTCGACTAACTCCTAATTCAGTTGCCAATTTATCTTCTACAATTTTTGTACCACCTGGCATGTCTCCATTTAAAATCTTATCACGTAAAATTTCATAGCACTGGTGATAGGCTGAATGAAAGTTTTTATTATTTGTCATAGTACATCACCTCGGTCTTCTTTTCTGAAATTTGTTTATTTTATTTATTAGTATATATGATTCTGTACTAGAATCTTTAATTATTCTAAATAACAGATTCTATCTGTTCACTTTGCTTACTACTTACTCACTGTGAGTACTTAAATTTATCTATTTTCCTGCGGATCTACTCTCATTTTTTCTTAGTGAAATCTTTTATAACGCATAACAAAATTTTTAAAATAGATTAACGCAAGCCTATTATCAGCCCTACTATATTAACAAATTTCCAGAAAAAAAGCATAATTGAATAAGATTTTAGCTAAAAAGTATACATTTCAAACAAAATTGTATACAAAAATAAATTAATTGTATATACTAATCTTACAATTCTAAATTGTAAGCGTTAACACCATAGATGCTTTACAACAAATAGAAATTACATCAAGGGGGATATAACATGACAAAAAAAATTGGCTTTATCGGGTTAGGAATTATGGGTAAACCTATGGCATTGAATTTAATAAAAGCTGGACATTCTCTTACAGTAAATGATTTGAATTCGGAAGCTGTTAAAGCTTTACAAGATGCAGGTGCCACTTCAGCATTATCTCCAAAAGAAGTTGCAGAACAAAGTGACTTCATCATTACAATGTTACCTGCTTCTAAGCATGTACAAACTGTTGTCTTAGGTGAAAATGGCATACTAGCTGGAGCTAGAGTTGGTTCTACTATTATTGATATGAGTTCAATAACTCCTGCCACTACTACTCTTTTAGCCGAGGAGGCAGCCAAACTAGGAGTAGGTTTCTTAGATGCCCCTGTTAGTGGTGGTGAACCAAAAGCAATTGATGGAACATTGGCCATTATGGTAGGTGGTAAAGAAGATGTTTTCGAATCAGCTAAGACAATCCTCTATAATATGGGAAAAGATGTTACATTAGTTGGTGATACTGGTTGTGGAGTTACAGCTAAGCTAGCAAACCAAGTAATTGTTAACTTAAACATTGCTGCTATGTCTGAAGCTCTTGTATTAGCAGCCAAAGCAGGAATTGATATTGAAAAAATGTATAAAGCAATACGTGGCGGACTTGCTGGTAGTGCTGTATTAGATGCTAAGGTACCTCTTATTCTCGATAGAAACTTTGTACCAGGTGGTACAATGGCTATTAATATGAAAGATATTACGAATGTAATGGATACAGCTCATGAAATGGATGTTCCTCTTCCTTTGTCTAGTCATCTCTTAGAAATATTTCATGCATTAAAAGCTGATGGAAAAATAATGGATGATCATGGTGGCATTGTTCAATATTATGAAAAACTAGCAAATATTGAAGTGAGGGGTTCAAATAAATGAGTACAAATAAAAGATTAGTTGAAGAAGCCTTTAAAAGCATCCTAGCTGTTGATAGAATGGTTGTCGATGAGTTATTAGAAAATGCTTTAAAAACTTTAAACAAAAAAATCATTGTACTTGATGACGATCCAACAGGTGTTCAAACAGTACATGACATTTCTGTCTATACGGATTGGACGTTAGATAGTTTAGAAAAAGGATTTGCAGAAGACAATTCTATGTTTTTCATTTTAACAAATTCACGTGGATTTACTGCTGCTGAAACGGAAGATGTACATAGAGAAATTGCTTTACATGCAGTTGAAGCAGCCAAAAAAGCGAATAAAGAATTTATTATAATTAGCCGTGGTGATTCTACATTAAGAGGACATTATCCACTTGAAACCAACATATTAAAAGACACAATTGAATCTAACTCAACTATTACTTTTGATGGCGAAGTAATAATGCCCTTCTTTAAAGAAGGTGGTCGATTTACGATTGATAACATTCATTATGTGCAAGAAAATGACTATTTAATTCCAGCTGGCGAGACAGAATTTGCTAATGATCGTACTTTTGGATATACTCATTCACATTTAGGAGAATGGGCAGAAGAAAAATCAGAAGGTGAATATAAAGCTGATCAAATGATTTATATTTCTTTAGAAAGTCTTCGTAATCTTGAACTAGATTCCATTGAACAACAACTATTAAAAGCGAAGGATTTCAATAAGATTATTGTCAATGCAGTTGATTATATTGATGTGAAAATTTTCGTTACTGCCTTAATAAATGCCATGAACAAAGGGAAGCATTTTATGTTCAGAAGTGCTGCCGCTTTAACAAAAGTTATTGGTGGAGTTAGTGATAAACCGTTACTGACAAGAGAAGAACTCATTGATGAAAATTCGACTAATGGTGGGTTAGTGATTATCGGTTCGCATGTTAAAAAAACGACCGAACAGCTTGAGGAATTACAAAAATCTAATGTCATTGAATTTTTAGAGTTTAATGTTCATCTAGTTCTAGAACCAGAGAAATTTGATAAAGAGCTTACTAGAATTATAGAAACAAGTAACCGCCTTCTTAGCGAAGGAAAAAATGTTGCTGTATTTACCAGAAGAGAGCGACTGGACCTAGGAGAAGGTAAAAAAGAAGAAGAATTAAAGTTATCCGTTCAAATTTCTGATGCTGTCACTAGTATTGTAAAAAGATTACAAGTGAAGCCAAGTTTTATCGTTGCCAAAGGCGGTATTACTTCAAGTGATATAGGAACAAAAGGTCTTGAAGTAAAACGCGCAACTGTTGCTGGACAAATAAAACCTGGAATACCAGTTTGGACTACAGGAGATGAAAGTAAGTTTCCGGGAATGGCTTATATCATTTTCCCTGGTAATGTTGGTACGAAAACAGATTTAAAAGAAGTTGTTGAAATGTTAAATAAGAAATAATGAAGTACATCTATGATTACAGCGAACTTAGAGGATAATGACTAACTTTTATAGTGAGTCATCCTCCCCTAAGTAAGGGAAAAGAGGAGAATATGCCAATTATATCAGTCACCATTGGGGTTGCTTTACTATTATTATTAATGGTTGTTTTAAAACTAAACGCATTTGTTTCTTTAATTGTTGTTTCTTTGATTGTCGGGATATTAGAAGGCATGTCCCCTATCGATGCAATGGCTTCCATTCAAAGTGGTCTTGGTTCCACTCTTGGAAACTTAACTATGGTTATTATCTTTGGAGGAGTTCTCGGAAAGTTAATGACAGACTCTGGTGGAGCTCAAAGAATTGCTACTACACTTATTAACGGCTTTGGACAGAAGAGAGTTCAATTAGCAGCAGTTGTTACCGCCGCAATTGTCGGAATTGCCCTATTTTTCGAAACGGGAGTTGTAGTATTAATACCACTTGTATTTACAATTGCGACTGCTGCTCGAGTTCCTGTTCTGTACATCGGAATGCCTGTTATTGCTGCTTTGATTACAATGCATGGATTTGTTCCACCTCATCCAGGACCAACTGCAGTTGCTGATGTCTTCGGAGCTAATATTGGTAAGACATTAATATTTGGTATCATTATTGCTATTCCATCTCTCATTCTAGCTGGTCCACTTTATACGAAATTATTCAAAAAAGAAGCATTAGAAATAGAAATTCCAAAAGGATTATTTAATCCTAGAGAATTTACTGAAGAAGAAATGCCTAAATTCGGTATCAGCCTTTTTACCGCTCTATTACCTGTTATACTAATTGCACTACAAGCATTCGTAGAAATATTCGCACCAAAATCTACTATCATGCCAGTTGTCGATTTTATTGGAAATGCCAATGTCGCACTATTAATTTCTGTAGTCGTTGCCATTTTCACGTTTGGTCTTAACAGAGGTAGAAAAATGCCAGAAATCATGCAATCTCTGACTGAATCTGTAAGCGGCATTGCAATGATCTTATTGATTATCGCTGCTGGTGGAGCATTTAAACAAGTTCTAATTGATAGTCACATCGATCAATATATATCAGATATAATGGCCGGTTCTACTTTATCACCTTTACTACTAACATGGTTAATAGCTGCACTATTAAGAATAGCAGTAGGTTCTGCGACAGTTGCAGGTATGACAGCTGCTGGTATTGCAGCACCACTAGTTGCTTCTACAGGAGCTAGCCCAGAATTAATGGTGTTAGCTGCAGGTGCAGGAAGTGTTACTTTCTCACATGTAAATGATGCGGGATTCTGGATCTATAAGGAATACTTCAATCTAACAATTGGACAAACCATAAAAACGTGGTCAATTATGGTTACAATTATTTCTTTAGTAGGTCTTGGAGGAGTATTACTATTAGATTTATTTATGTAATTAAACTGAACAAGTAACTTCTAGTCAAGATGACTATATGAATACTACTTGATCAAATTCTTAACTCGTAAACTATTACCGCCTCCCTGTTCAAAAGAGAGGCGGTATATTTATAAAAATGATAGGAGGATAATACATGCCATTCGTCTCGATGACTGAATTGTTACATAAAGCATTTCAGGAAAAATACGCAATTGGACAATTCAATGTATACAATCTTGAATGGGCACAAGCCATTCTTTCTGCTGCTGAAGAAGAAAAATCACCTGTTATTCTTGGAATTGGTGAAGCTGGAATTACTCACATGGGTGGATTAAAAACAGTATATATGACACTTAAGGGTTTATTACAAGATATGAAAATATCCGTACCTGTTGTTTTACATCTTGATCATGGAGTTTCTTTTGAAAAATGTAAAGAAGCCATTGATATAGGCTACTCTTCCGTTATGATTGATGCTTCTTATCAGCCATTAGAAACCAATATGGAAATAACAAAAAAAGTAGTAGAATATGCACATGCTAAAGGAGTTTCAGTTGAAGCTGAACTAGGATCAGTTGGTGGTGAAGAAGAAGGTGTTATATCCGAAGGTGTTATCTATGCGGATGTTCATGAATGTAAGTTATTTGCCGAAGAAACAGCGATAGACTGCCTTGCTCCCGCATTAGGATCTGTCCATGGTCCATATAAAGGTGAACCTAAGCTAGGATTTAAAGAGATGGAAGAAATTAAAAATATAACTAACCTTCCATTATCTTTGCATGGTGGAACAGGTATTGCTGTAGTAGATTTGAAAAGCGCTATATCACTTGGTACATCGAAAATAAACGTAAACACTGAAAACCAAATGGCTTTTACTAAAACAATTCGTGAGGTTTTAGCAGCTGATTCAACCATGTTTGATCCACGGAAGTATATTCAACCAGGACACGAAGCAATTAAAACGACTGTTAAGAATAAAATTCGAATCTTTGGTTCAAATAATAAAGCTTAAATTTGATATTAAAAAAAGGAATCAAAGTTGCCTGATTCCTTTTTTATAACGTCTTTTACTTAGACAATGTAAAGCTAACCAAATTACGCTCATTATTGTCTGTAATTACAGCTACAGCATCAGTCATTTTTTCCTGCAATAGGGCAAGCTTTTGCTTTGAAGGAGCTTTTGTATATTTAGAAGGTGTGTCCTCATCAAAACCAACGCTATAAAACAAATCAAAGTCTCCTACTTCATTCTCTTTTATGTATGATATACTATTTCTTCCTTCCCCACCTCTGTATCCGTTGGTTTCTATAAATACATTAAAACCTAACACTTCCTCAGATGCTTGAATTAAATCATCATTAGGTATTATTTTCATTTGTAAATCTTTTTTTATATTTTTCCCAATATCAGAACCCGCGTTTTTGAGTGCTACTTTATAATATAATACGATCGGTTTATATAAATGTGTAATTCCTTTCTCATCAACAAACGCTTCAGCACTATCTCCATACTTCCCTATTTTCACCTCAGAACTAACCATCTCTAACGATATTTTTGTTTTATTTCCAATGATGATTAAAGCTATCATGACAAAGACAATAAATAAACACAGCTTTTTCATTGATATCCATCCCTTTCCGGTTCAACTTTTGCTCCATTTGATTCAACTTTCTTGAGAAACGGTTCAACTTTATGGTCAAACGATTCAACTTTCACTTATTTTGGTTCAACTTGTGATTCTATCAAGTTTCTTATTAAAAACTCATCCATCTTTTAAATGTTAAATATAGAAATTTACGTTTATATTTCGTAACAACCTCATCAGTTACAAACAAACACATAAAAAACACTTCTTGATTATCGATTAGCTGATTTATAGCTGGGGATATGTGCCTAATGATATGATTTTTAGTCGTAGAAAACTCAACCACTTCTCTAACAATACTTGAATCCATAGGTGCTTTATGAATCACCTTTTGATTATGTGTTACATTCCCTCTGTTTGCCGTAATGACAGTATCAGCACCTTATTTCTCGATATCTTTACACATAGATAAAGGTCTACCAATTGCAGCTACAACTTGATAACCTTTACTCTGCAAATCATTTATTACCTCTTTCGTCTTACTTGGAATACTGCCTTTCTCATAGTGGCTAAGTATTTCATCAATATCGAAAAAAATCATTTTATATTGCATACATATCCCCTTTTAGTTCAAGAAAAGCGCTCGATTATTTCTTTCATTAATAATTCTACCTTCATCCCTACAACCCTTTTTCCATTCAGCTAAAATAGGATTCTGCAAATGAAGAAGCCTCCCTTATTCTAGTTATCAATCTGATTTGGATAGGTTTCTTGCAAAAATTTTACCGATTGAATTATTAAGACTTTTAAGACACTAACATCTATGTCAGCTACTTTATTTATGTACACACATGCTTTCCCAGAGGTATGTTTACCGAATTTCTCCAATAACTCCTCTCGTTTCTGGTCACCTGTTGCGAAATAAAGACTTATTTTAGCCTTTCGAGGCGAAAAGCCAACTAAGGGTGCATCTCCCTCATGACCAGATTCATATTTATAATGATATTTACCAAATCCAATAATACTTGGTCCCCACATCTTAGCCTCAAATCCAGTAACTTCCGTAAAAATATCTAATAATCTGTAAGCATCCTCTCTTTTTTTAGTGCTTTCAATATTTTCTATAAACTCAATGACACTAGTATCCATTTCTTTTGTTATTGGTTCATACATTGCTAGAATCACTCCTTAAGTATGTGTAGATTTTCCTTTAAAAAATACAACAGTCCTCCATATAAGATAATTGAAAATATCGGTTTTATTGTTAAATAGCACCACACCAGAACTTAAAGAAAAGCTAAATTAAGGATCTCTTTATCTTTTTTCTACCTCTTGATAATCGTTGATAGACCGTATCTGTTGTTAAACCTAAATCCATCGCAATTTCTTCCGTATCCTCTTCATTTAGATATCTTCTAATAAATATCTCTTTATCTCTTTCATTTAAAGTTTTAATGAGTTCTAAAAAAGGTTCATTCACCTCGTTTTCATCTGTACTTTGCCTCATATAAACGGTTTCATCTAATGCTAACTTTTTTATTTTCTCTTTTTCTTTTAAAATCAATCGCTTTATATTTCGATACAGAAATAAGCCAATGCTGAAACAGCGCTTTATCTTCATCATAGCTATCAATGTGAAACCATAAAGTAATAAAAACATCATTTACAATTTCATCAATAAAAAACTTATCTTCTTTATTGGTCAAAACAGAGTGAATAACTTTTTTATTAAAACTGTATATTGAATAATTGCGTTATGAAGTGCAGAAACTTCTTTATTCCGAAGACCTTGTATAATCTGTATTTCCTCCATTTATTTCACAATCTTTAGACTTTGATGTTTGCTCATCATTTATTAGAACCACCTTACAAATATATAAGCAAAGATGCATGCAATTCCTAACCAAAGATAAATATATTCCCTCGTATTTTTCTTAGTTGATTTTTTATCCCGACACAATAATTTTACTCCTTTCTTCGTAAGTGGATCATACAATATTTGGAATAGAGGCTCATAGTGATAGTCGGGACAATATAGTAAAAAATCATGGTACTTCTTCCTTTTTATCTGATATAAAGATACTCTGTTCCTACATGAAGTGCCGTTTTTATCTCCTCTTATCCTCTAATTCATACTCTCGTAGCGTGCCTGATTCCATGTCACTATCTAATAATGAAACAAAAAGTCTTTCTGTTGTGATCATAACAATCGAATTAATATTCATACTTAAAAAAGGGAGCACGCCAACGCCAACCATTACTGCTATTCCAGATTGAGCAGCTCGGACATGCATGTTTTCTAATCCCATTACATGTAAGATCTTCATCTGATCTTAATTTTTGACTAATGAATTCTCTAGCTTCACGCTCTAAAATTGCTTTACCAATAAACTCTGTACGCATATATAGTTCGTTATCTTTTATATCCTCATTTACAGTTGCATATTTATTAAATTCCTCTTCTGAATACGTATGAACATCGACCTTTCTGATATTTTTTAGAAATTTAGTAAATATCCTCATTTATTAACTTCTATTTTTCATTAGATAACTAACAAAAAAGCTGTTATAATGACAGCTTTTCCACCTTATATTCTACCTATTTGTAGAGCTTTCACCCAATCTAGTCGCCCGTTTTTTTCACTTTGTACTATCGCGGAATTTCTAACATAGGGGATATGTATTTGCTCTATATACCACTCATCTTCTTGTTTTGTAACAATAGTATATGGAGCAAAAACTGAACCTGACTCCATCTTATGATAAATAGGTAATTCATCTTCATATGCTGGTAATCCAACACTACCTGGGTTAATAATTATTTGATCATTAGGTAAAAATACCACTCTAGGAATGTGCGTATGACCGCAGAAAATGATTTTCTGAGAAATTCCTTTTACCATCTCTAAAATTTCTTCCGTGCGTTTTAAAGTGGATCCAATTGGACTCATTTCTTCTAATAAATAGGTCTCATCACTAGTTGGAGTACCATGACAAAAATAAAAATCTTTCGTTTCCAAAAAAAGGGTAAATGAGCAATCCATTCTCTATGCTCTTCCTTTATAAGCGATTGTACATAGTGAACGGTTGGATTATTAGACTTTTGATCTAATAATATACGATCACCGTTCCCCCGTATGTTAGTCACATTATATTTTACTAAGAGATCATATGTCTCTATTGGAAAAAGTGGCCCATATAAACTATCGCCTAAATTATAAATCATCGAAATTCCTCGTTTGTCTATATCTAATAATACGGCCATTAATGCAGCTTTATTTCCATGTATATCCGATATAATAGCAATTCTCAAATTTCAGTCCCCCCTTTTCTATTTAATGGTATATTCTTTTGTGTTATAAAGGCTATTCAAAATAAAAAAACGACACGAAAAGTAAGTGCCGTTTCATAAAATGACAGTATCTTTTTATTCCATGGAGATGAAGTCGAATCTATAAAAAGCTACTTTATTATCTATCATCCAAAACTCTATGGTTTTTTGTTTCTTTTTATCGATGTAACCAACGATATTCATCCCTTGCTCAAAGCGATTATAATAATTTTTGCCATAGTTTTTTATGACATCATTCTTTGAATCGCCAAGTTTTATTCCTCGTGCGGTTGCTAAGTGCTTATCTGTTACTATGAATCTTGTAATCATCCCTTGCTTATCTGTTGCGATTTCTAGACCTTCTCTAAGCATATAATAGTTATAGTCAACAACATCTCTACTTTCTCCTGAGATTTCTCCATATCTTGCAGTTATTTTTTTATCATTGATATTTTCATTTAAATGAATCCCTTCAACTCTTTCATTATGTAAATCCGTATTCTTCGTTATCAAATGATGATAGGATCGAGGAAAAATATGCTGAAATGAGAATATCAACAGAAAAAAGAATAGCAGAAGAAATACGAAGAGTCCCAACAGAATCATACTTTGCTTTTTTATCATATTACTCTCCCAATTAATTGTCTTACATCCCTTGCACTGTTTTACTCATTCTTCTCGATATTCTAAAATATCACCAGGCTGGCACTCTAAAGCTTTACAGATGGCTTCTAAAGTGGAAAATCTAATTGCTTTAGCCTTGCCATTTTTCAAAATAGATAAATTCGCCATTGTGACTCCAACTTTCTCAGAAAGTTCGGTTACACTCATTTTTCTCTTTGCTAACATCACATCTATATTTACAATAATTGCCATGTTCTCACCTCAAATTGTTAACTCATTCTCAGATTTGTATTGTAATGCTTTTTTAAACAGTTCTTGTAGAACCGCTGCAAAGAATGAAATGACAAGTGTTGTAAAGATGATAATAAGACCAATAATTGCTATTCCAGGATGTAAAGCGTTTACCAATGCTAGAAAAACTATTCCTAAAACATAGATCGTAAGAATTGTTATTGCACAATTCTTGATATAGCCTAATGAAATGACAGATAATTTCGAAAAAGCATTTTCTCCTTCCATATATCTAAGTAGCTTCCATGCTTGATACAAAGAAAAAGTAAAGGGAATTACAGAAATATATAGCCCTAACAAAACTGGAATTTTTAAATAGGCATAGTCTGGATTCATCTCTGCCGTGTTATTTGCAATAGTAGGTAACCAAAAGATACAACATACGAAAACGATCATTCCGATGAAAAAAATAGCGATCTTTAGAAATGAAATTGTATTTCGCTTCATTACATATTCCTACTTTCATTTTTTCATTATCATACACCGATGCTTATTGTTTATCAATGAATTTTTGTTATTTTACATGAAAATTTTATTGTATATTCATATTTTGCTTCAGCCAACTTTATGCAGAAGAATTAAAATAAGAGTGGTTAATTAATAACCACTCTTATACTTTATTGTTTTATTATTTTGATAATTGTCTACCTTTTAACCATTCCGTACACTCAGTATATCTGTTAAAATCCTCTACCCATAGGTCATTATGGCTATTATTAATCCCTACAATACGACCATGGTCGATTGTAAAAAACAAACCATGTGGTTTACCTGTTTGAATAATTTCAGCAGCTTCTTCATTAGAGACTTTCATAATATCCAATCTAATCACCCTTTCGTATCTTATACATTAGTTAATGCCCGATAAATACAGGATATAAACATATGGTAACAATTATTCATCCATCTTACAATTATACAATTTTTTGTTCACAAATTTGTTACTGTATTATTTAACATTTTTCGAATTTTATGATTTAACTGTACCTTTTTCTAAATATTTTTGAAAATTAAATTGCCGTACCTATTCATTAATATTATGTAACGTATTAACAGAACTATGTAACTTTGTATAGGAATTTAATTCTTTCAAATTAAGTTTTACATTATCTATTG
Organism: Bacillus sp. AP8; assembly: GCF_000321185.1. Taxonomy (NCBI): domain Bacteria; kingdom Bacillati; phylum Bacillota; class Bacilli; order Caryophanales; family Bacillaceae; genus Bacillus; species Bacillus sp. AP8. Next base: position 17,359 of record NZ_CAPG01000088.1, on the reverse strand, counting down.
CATCAAAAAAGCTTTTAATTCCATAATATTTACAATATTTTCATCTTAATATACAATTATTGTTGGATATTTTATTAGAATTTATAAAATCATAGCAAAGCACTAACTGTAGATCAACCTATTAACAAGGCAAGATTATTACAAGGAGCGATATGGTGGATTTAATCAAAAAGCAAGAAAAACGAATCTTCATTACACTCGTTTTTCTCATGATTCTCTCTAATACAACACTTACTAATGATACTGTTAAAGATGTATTCTCGGTTATTACCCTTTTGAGTGTTATTATGATCCGATTGATTATCCTATACAATAGCAGGAAGAAAATAAGACCGAAACAGATTGTTAAATGACAGTCTGTTTTTTTGCCGTTGTACATCTTCCCTTACCTAATATCCATTCTAGTCTTTTCATTTAAAACAAAAAATTCACCTTCATAACTCTTACACAAATTAGTTAGTTGTTCATTTTACTCTACTATATGAATAACCACTAGATGGCAGTATTTTATGTAATAAACTGTCCGGAAATACATCTTCATCACACTGGTTTACCTCATATTGAGAAATTCTAGTATTGCCTTGTTGAAACTCCTTTGGATTTTCAACATATGGGTGATGGTCACGAACAACAGATTTTCTAAAGAGTTTTGAGTTGTCATAGATGACGATGACCTACCACATCCTCTTTGTTCTTAATACATCGTTACAAAATTAGACTCAATAAGATTTCCAGCTAAATCACTAAAAGATTTACTCTAATAAACGAGTCCTCCATAAAGATAAATGCACGGGATACCGTTTCCCCGTTTTTCTACTACAAAATCACTATCTTCAGCTTTAATGTACAATTACTATCAAAAAATTTCATTTCTACTATCGATTTTATATAGAACCATGAACAATATAAATGGCTCATACAAAAACAAAGATTTTTTTATTAATAGCAAAAGATAAGATTTTTTTGAATGATGTATCTTTATTAGTTAAGACGTTATATACTAATTCTGTTAAGAAAACTTTCAGAAATGGAGTGATGAATATGAGTGAAACTAAATCAATTGCACTAATTAATGTATGGGTGATTATGGAGTAACACGAAGGGCATGACTCTAATTTGTGTCCTTCGTACAAAACAGGAGGACTTAAATGACTATTCAAGATTTAGGATTTAAAGGTGAACTACCAGAAATAAATAAAGGTTCAGTTGGACGTGTGATCGTTGAACATAAGCATATGTATCGAATTAGTGATGGTAATACAGAATACCTTGGCGAGCTTACAGGTAAATTTCGATTTGAAGCTACCTCAAGAAATGACTATCCTGCTGTTGGAGATTTTGTTCTATTCTCTAAATTAGATAATGGAAAAGCATTAATTCATGAAGTATTACCTCGCTCAAGTAGTTTTGCGAGACAAGCAGCTGGATTAAAAACAGAAGAACAAATTATTGCTACCAACATTGATTATGTGTTCATTGTTAACGCATTAAATGATGATTTTAACATAAGACGCTTAGAACGTTATTTAACATTAGCTTATGAAAGTGGTGCTTCGCCAATATTTATTTTCACTAAAAAAGATTTGTGTAAAAATATTGAAATAAAACTTCATGAAGCTGAAAAAATTGCTTTTGGCGTTCCAATGTTTGCGATTAGTAGTATTGAACGAGAAGGAATAGAAGAGTTACAACCCTATTTAAAAAAAGGAGATACGATCACATTAGTTGGATCTTCAGGTGTTGGCAAATCCACTCTTCTAAACACTCTAATGGGTGTCGAAATTCAAAAAACACAAGAAATTCGTAATGATGATGATAAAGGAAAACATACGACTACACATCGAGAATTATTCTCCTTACCAAACGGAGCACTTATTATTGATACACCAGGTATGAGGGAACTACAACTTTGGAGCAGTGGTGAAAGTATTTCTACAGTATTTCAAGACATTGATGAACTAGTATCGCAATGTAAATTTACAGATTGTTCGCATAATAATGAACCTGGCTGTGCCATTAAGAAAGCACTTGAAAATGGTTCGTTAGAAAACGAAAGATATGAAAGCTATAAAAAACTTCAAAAAGAAATTGCCTATCATCTGCGTAAACAAGACGTACATTTAATGAGAGCTGAAAAAGAAAAGTGGAAGAAAATTAAAAAATCTCTTAAAACGAATAAAATATAATAAAAAGATACTACTAGATTCCGTCACTCCTGCATTAAGGGTCCAAGTATGGATTCAAATCAAGTATGACGTAGTTATAGATAAAGAAATAATAAACCCCTTGATGACTCTAAGAAGAGTTATCAAGGGGTTTACTTAGAACAACGTACTCAAATTCAATTGAACAAAGTATTCCGTATATTGCGGACGTATACCTGAGACAAGGTCGAGACCACTTCCCTCATAAGTTTACTTGTTCTGTACTGCTGTCAGGCATATTTACAACCAGAGTAGTTTTTCAAGATATTTCTAATTGGGATAATGCTATTCTTTTCTATCTACACCAATCATGGTCACTATCTTATTTCATTCAAGGAACGATCGGCATTTAAAGACATTTTAGTAAGTAGTTTTAAAGCTTGGTCTTGTTCTTCTTCGAATAAATTTTCATTTAAAATACTCTTCCATTAGTTTAATTTAATGGTTAAATAAAAATAACACTGTCAAAGCAGATTAATCTAAAAAGAAGCATTCATCTAATATTTTTCAAATGAATGCTTCTTGGAAATTATTAATATTACCGTTTTCTAAAAGATTGTTAAACTATTTACTTAATAAATTCTCATACTTAAGGTTGTAAAAATTCCTTTTCCTTATAAGCTGGGTTTGGGTATTTATAAAATCCTTCTCCTGACTGAATCCCCATCTTCCCTTTATCAAGGAAATCCCTTTTTACTAAATCAGCTATTGCTTTGTAAACATTATTTTCTGAATTTGGATTTTGAGCAGCCTTTGTACTTACAATATTGTAAACGGTTTGTAGGCCTACAATATCTATAATAGCAAAAGGTCCCATTGGTGCACCTGTTGCTATCATCCATGTTTTATCAATTGTATATGGATCCGAAACATCATTGCTCCACAAATATTGCGCTGCGTCTAATAATGGAACTAGTAAACTATTTAATATATAACCTGGTTGTTCTTTTTTTATATGAAGCGGAACCATACCAATAGCAGATGCAAATTGTAAAACAGATTCAACAACTTTTTTATCTGTACCTGGATGCTCCATTACTTCTCCAGTATTATTCATCCAAACATGATTAGCAAAATGCAATGCTAAAAATTTTTCTGGACGACCTGTAAATTCAGCAAATTGACTTGGTAGCATTGTAGAAGAGTTTGTAGCAAAAATTGTATGAGCAGGTGCTACCTTTCCTAGCTCTTCATAAAAACTTTTCTTAATTTCTTTTAGCTCAGGAATTGCCTCGATAACTAAATCCGCATTTTCTACTGCAACTTTTAAATTAGTAGCATATTGTATACGTAATTGAGCTGTTTTAACAGCTTCTTGTTCACCATTAAAATAATCCATATATGTTTTTTCTAAATTTGTAATTCTTTCTTTAGCTTTTTCAATTACCTCTTCATTAATATCATATATGGTCACATTAAAACCTTTAAAAGCTGTTTGAAAAGCAATTTGACTACCTAAAACTCCACTACCAGCAACTGTAATATTTTTAAATTCCATTTATTTCATCCCCTTATTTTTCATTTGACCGCAAATTGCATGAAAAAATAAAAAATTCTCCCTACAGACAACTTCCCCAAATTGTCCCATTACTAATACATAGATTGAAATTACCTTTCAATCCGCAAATTTACAAACAAATGAAAGGTATCATTATTTGTTTGTATGATGTGGTTCGTATTGCTGCATTCGTTTCCCTAACACTTCTAGTTGTTTTGTCCAATCATTCACTTTTTCTTCTGTAAATGGTTCTGTAACAAAGTTTTGGAGTTCTATAACTTTCACATTTATCTCTTCACAAAGGATTCTCCCTTCCTTCGTCAACGATAAATATTTTTGACGCTTGTCCTCTCCACTTGTAAACTTTAAAAAACCTTGTTCGTTTAATTTACGAATAACATAAGATACTGTTGGTTTTTCAACAGACCATTCGTTTGTGATGTCTTTGCTCGTACAACCTTCATTTAAGGATACATGATATAAAGCCAGCCATTGCACCGGAGTAATCCCACTGACAGAACAAATTTCCTGAAGTCTTATAACATACCATTTGTTGAAACGGTATACTGTTGAAAAAAGATCCATAGCAACTCCTTTGCTAACTTTTTATTTCTCATTACCAACATAATATAGTTAGTAACTATAACTAACTATATTACTTTATTTATTAAATGTAAAATTATTTGCTCAATCATTAATTTTCATACTATTCACAGTAATTTTAACTATACGTTTTTCTATTTAGAATAGGATCCTTCAGATTGGTATGATATATTATTGTTAGCATTTCGTGTTAAGGAGACTATAATATATTTAATTATGAACTTATTTTTACTTTTTATTGCTGCATCTATTTTATCTGTTTCTATTTTAAGTATCGTCATATATTATTTTGGAGTCTGTTTAATACTTTGGGTAGTTACAATCCTATTAATAGGTTCTTCCTTATTTCTTCCATTGTCAAAAAAGAGGTATCTTTTAGTACTGATTATTCTAATTATTTCTTTTACTATCATTACATTTCATATTCGTTTTGATTCTCAACAATTTTGGTGAAATTACACAACAATTATTTTCGTGTTTTTCTATCAGTGGAATATCGAAATTAATCGGAGAAACCTAACTCAAAATGATCATTTATAACAAAACAAAAACGAAGGAATGACAAAGCATTCCTTCGTTTTTGTTTTTAAAAAAGAGTTTTATCTATTAATATTTTTAAATGCTCTAGATTGCTCAGTAATACCTTTTTCAGCTGCAAATCTTTCGATACTTGACGCTCCAAAAAATCCAACAATTCCATCTACTTTTCCTATTACATATGCTGCATCTTCAGGCTCTGCAATTGGGCCTCCATGACAAATGACCATAATCTCTGAATTTACTGATTTTCCAGCTTCTATTATTTTTTGAATACGCTCCACACAATCATCTAAAGTTAGTGCTGTTTGTGCTCCAATAGTTCCTTTTGTTGTCAATCCCATGTGAGCTACTAAAATATCTGCTCCAGCTTCAGCCATTTTTTTAGCTTGCTCTTCATCAAATACATATGGTGTCGTAAGCATATCTAATTCATGCGCTTTTTTAATCATTTTTACTTCTAGATCATAGCTCATGCCTGTTTCTTCTAAGTTTTGACGAAAAACACCATCAATTAATCCTACTGTTGGAAAGTTTTGAACACCGCTAAATCCTTGATCTTTTAGCTGTTTTAAGAAAACATCCATAACTTTAAATGGATCTGTTCCATTTACTCCTGCTAATACAGGCGTATTCTTAACAACAGGTAATACTTCATTCCCCATTTCGACAACGATGCTATTCGCATCTCCGTAAGATAATAAACCAGCTAAAGATCCACGTCCAGCCATTCTATAGCGACCTGAGTTGTAGACAATTAACATGTCTGCTCCTCCAGCTTCACTACTTTTTGCTGTGATCCCTGTACCAGCACCTACACCTAAGAGAATATTTCCTTTGCCAATCTCTTCTTTAAATCTTTCTATTATTTCTTTTCTTGTTAGCATAGATATTCGAGCTCCTTTTTATTTTTTAATAATTGTAATAGTTTCTCAGCTGCAGCTTCCGCAAACTCTTTACTATTTATATCTGTATTCATTTCAACAATTTCTACCTTATTTTGATCTATATTCCCTTTCAACGAATCAAATAGCATTTGATCTTCTTCTGGACCATAGAAAGATTGTCCCTCCACATCAAGTCCTGATACACCTTTTATAGGCAGCATGAGGACCGTATCTTTTTGGGATAAATTTAATTTTTCAGCGATCACTTCAGCTATTTTTCTGTTTTCTTCAATAGTGGTGCGCATTAAAGTGACAGTTGGATTATGTTTATATAAATTTCTACCTTTAAATTCTTTTGGAACAGAATCAAACGGTCCAAAATTCACCATATCTAATGCACCGACAGAAACAACTTGTGGTATCTGTTTTCTTGCTGCTGCTTCTAAACGATTGGGACCTGCTGCAAGTACTCCCCCGATCAATTCATCTGCCCACTCTGTTGTTGTTATATCTAGTACTCCATCTATAAAACCATTAGATATCAGATTCTCCATCGTACGTCCCCCAACACCCGTTGCATGGAAAACCAGTACTTCATAGCCTCTTTCCTCCAGATAGTGTTTTGCATGTGTCACACATGGAGTTGTTACTCCGAACATCGAAGCGGCAATTAGTGGTTTTTTCTTTATTTTACTGATAGATTCGAATTTAACCATTCCAGCAATAGCAAAGACCGCATTCGTAAATATTTTAGAAGAGATGACATTTAATCCAGCAACATCTACAATAGATGGCATCATAATTAAATCGCTTGTGCCGATGTATGGCTCCGTATTACCAGAAGCTACTGTTGAAACCATCACTTTAGGTACACCAATTGGCAATGCCCTCATACCAGGAGTGACAATGGAAGTACCTCCAGTTCCACCAAATGATAAGATTCCATCAAATTTGCCTTCTTCATATAGTTGGGGTAGTAAGATTTCCATTCCTTTAGCCAATATTTCTGTTGCATAAGCACGGTCTTTTTGGGCCGCAATTTCTTTTATATTTTCCCCAGCGGCTTCTGCAACTTGTGCATTCGAAATATCTGCTTCAAACATCGGTTCAAATACACCAGTATTAATAGTCAATACCTTCAAATCCAATGATTCAATCAGTTCTTTCACATATAAGAATTCTTCACCTTTAGAATCTAATGTTCCAGCTAAAGCAATTGTTTTCAAACTTTTCTCTCCCTTCACACCTTAAATTGACAGACGCAAGAAAACGGTACCGTTTATCTTTGATTAAATGATACCGCTTTCACTATAGGAAGTTAATGTGTTTATGTTAAACATATTTGTCTTTATTTTAGATTTCGATATATTTGTTTGGTGACAACCCTTTATGCTTCTTGAAGATTTTACTAAATTGAGAATAGTTCGGATAACCTACCATCTCGGCTACAATATGTAAAGGAAGGTTCTTTTTGTTCATTATTTCTATCGCTCGATTCAAACGAAATTCGATTAAGTATTCCGTAAAAGTTAGACCCACTTCTTTTTTAAATAGTGTACTTAAATAAGAACGAGAAAGATTTAATATTTTGGATATTTCATATAAGTTAATTTCCTCCATATAATTTACATGTATATATTTCTTAACGAATTCTACATAATCCTCTTGGCTACCTATACCATCAATAATTTTTTGAATCAATTCATCATAATGAAAGTCATTTGTTTGTTTAAAAGATTTCGTAACTTGGGTAACAGTTTGTTCTGTAGGAATTCTTTCAAATACTGAACCACCAATATAACCCTTTATCTCTGAATCATCATACATGAATTGTACATCGATAGGTTTATTCACCGGACCTCCATAGACCATTTTAATACTACTCGGATTTATTTCATTACATGTATTCACTATTTTTCCAGCTATTTTTTTAGCAGATTGTAAGGATAATATTCTTTTAGCTCCTAATATCCCCCCTTCTGTTAATCCAAAATGAATACAAATAACATCCGCACCTGCTTCTAGCATTTTAACGGCCTGCATCTCATCAAATACAAATGCTACAGTAAATAAGCCTTTCTCATTTGCAATACGGATTGCCTCAACTTCCTTATCATATGACATACCTTGCAGCTCTAAAGCTTCTCTAAAATGACCATCGATAAGTCCGACGCTAGGAAAATTATTAATTCCAGCAAATCCATTGTTCTTTATTTCATTTATATACTCTTCTAATTGAATCGTGGGATCCGTCGCATTAATACCAAAAAAGACAGGGATATTTTTTATTAGCGGTAAAAGTTCTTTGGTTGCAAAATCCATTACTATCTTATTGCTATTCTCATATGCTAGAAATCCAGCTAATGAACTTACTCCCATTTGTCGAAATCTTCCTGAACTTAATGCTAATATAAAGTCAGCACCACCTTCTTCTGCATACTTAGCAGTTAAACCTGATCCTGCAGCAACACCAATTAAATGCTGATTTGTTTTTATTTGGTCTTTAAATCGGGATAATATTTCTTCTCTATTTAACATGAATTTCACCACGTAATATATTAATCTACTGAATAGATCATACAGTTATTATGACATGAATGTGATTTGGTAAACAAGTTTACAGAAACACTCATCTCCTGCTACCTATCTCACTATCTATATAAGTTCCTGTTGATTATATAAACTTTACACAATCAGATTATGTCTACTTACAAAGTATACACTGAAACAAAAAGCACAAAAGCAGAGGAAAGCATTAAAATGGTTGCATTTACTTTTCGTTTTTTTTGAAGTTCAGAAATACCCATAATTAAAGTCATTGCACCTAGACTTAACATCATAAATGATTGATATTTATAGTTATTTGTTATGACAGAGTATATAGATAAACTTAATATCAACAAACCAAACACAAATTGTACTATTCTTAACATGTCTTTTCCTCCCGACCTTCAATTGAAGAATCTTCCATTATCTCTTCACTTGCTAAACTTTTATAAAACTGCTCATTCTTCTATTCATTCAATCTTTTGATAAAATAAATGTCACATGGAAGTTATCATATAAGATAATTGGAAGAGCCCCACAATAAACAACCCTATAATAATTGCTTCGAATGAAACCATAATATGTATATTCGGAAGATTACACCTAAATAACGTATATTCACCTCAAATAATCCCTAATAAACCAGCTGTGATCCAGAAAAAATTTGCAGCGAAAGAATGAAAGCTTACTAGTCCGCCTTTAACAAAAATATATAAAAATAACAAATTGGATAAGCCAAAATTAGTAGTAGAAATCTGTTTGTCTTACGTTTCCCCGAAGATTCACATAACTTCTACATTTTACCATAATATATTGATGCTTTTATTCTTCTAATCGATTTCCTTCTTCCATATAAAAAAAGACTGTCCCATCAGGACAGTCTTAATGATACATGCTACTTAACGTTCTGTTGGAAATCCTCTATTACTTTTTTTATTGTTGTAAACGATTCTTGTACTATTAGGTTGTTACATTTTTTATGACCATCATAAGTAATGAGTGCTTTCCACAAAGCCCAGCCTCTCGCTCTATTCCAAGTTTGATTATCCATTTTTAACTCATTCTTAAAAACCTTTCTACTATGAACATCAAAAAAAGTCCATGCCATTGCTGCATCACATGAAGGATCACCTATACCTAGAATTCCAAAGTCGATAACAGCGGAGAGTCTACCCTCTTTCACCAATAGATTTCCAGGTGCTATATCACCATGAATCCAAACCGGTTCCAACTCCCATTGTGATTCTAGCGCTAATGCCCATATTTCTTCTAATATGCTTTCATGAAAAATATCAGTATTATTCTTAATAGCATTTCTCGTTTCTTTATCATAGACTGCTAAATTTCCACCTCTGTAGAAGTTATGATCTCCAGCGATTGGTCCACCACTACATTGAATGGATTGTAATTCAACTAAAAATCTTCCTAAATCTTTTGCAAGCTGAACTTTATCTTCGATCACTTCTTGAATTAAGGTTTCACCTTCTAACCATTTATAAACAGACCAAGGATATGGATAATTTATACTTGGTTCACCTTTCGCTAAAGGAGTCGATATCGGTAAGGAAAGATGCTGAGACAATATTGGCAACCATTTATGTTCCTTTTCAACTTGGGGTACGTAAGCAGCCGCACTTGGCAATCTGACGCTCATATCTTCTCCTAAGTGAAACGTTCTATTGTCGTGACCGCTATTTTGAACAGTTTTCACTTCTAAATTTGACCAATTAGGGAATTGCTCATTTATTAATTGTCTAACTAAATCTACGTTGATATCTACCATAATACTACCTCTCCACAATAGTTCTTTGTGCCTTAAATGATTAATTATGTATGAATGTTTCTAATGAACTTACAAGTTATTGTATCATTTTTGACGGCAGCTAAAATACTCCCCTTGCCATTTTTGATTTAAAAGGATAAGTTTGTTTTTGGGTAAATTGACGAACTACTTTTCTATTATTAAATGCATATTCCATTCTTTGACCCGACTAGCTCCTATATTTCGCCTTTTAATAATAATTTAATGAGATTGTTTAGCGTGTATAACCTACCACCTAAAATAAATAAATCATCATAATTTCTAACCACATACTCATCAATAACATCTATCCCTTTTTTAAAATCATTCACTAATAAATGAGTGTACTTTTCATTCCAGGTGAACTGATTGATTCTATGAAGTTCTTCAGCTGTTATTTGGAACTTAAATTCTTCTGCTAAAAGTTTAATTTGATACATTTTATCTGCATTTAAAAGAAAACTCTCTTTATTTTGACTTTTATATACATATTCAACGAATTCTTTTATATTGTCAGCTAAAAGATTTGCTACCTTCATATTAAAATTCATATCTATATCTACATCTCCTTAAATAATATTATGAATGTCTGCTTTAGTAGTTATTATATTCAATTTGTTCCGAAATATATGAAAAACGCAACCGTTAAAACTATTAAGGTTGCGTTTTTCATTATACAGATGGAGATTCATATGCTAGCCCATATTTACGTTGATATTTTTCTATGACTTTACTAAATAATGAGGCTAATACTTGTTGAAACAACATTCCAAATACAACAGGCATAGCAACTTTAGCAGGAAAATAAGTAGTTGCTATTATGACACCTACTGAAATATTTCGCATTCCTCCTATAAAAACAAAGGTTGTCTTAATACGAGTATCTTTCCAGAGAAAGTGTCCCATAATTAATGCGATGGTATATCCAAATATAGCAAGGAATAATACAACAAGAATAACACCCACGAGCTCCCATGAAATATTCTTCAAATAAGGTGCAATAGCACTGCTATTAATCATGACAACTCCAAATAAGCTAAGTTTTGAAAAAGGAGCAAGCTTTTTTGAAAATGGGAATCTTCCCTTTAGTTATTTCATTCAACACTATGCCTAATACAGATGGTAATACGATCATTAGGAATAAATCTACTATAAGTGAAAGTGAGTCAACAGCAATGGTTTCTCCTACAGCAATATGTAATAAAGTAGGCACGATAATTGGTGAGAGCAATGTATCAATTAAAATAATTGACAAGCATAACGGAAGATTCCCTCTACAAATACTAACCCAAATAACACTTGTAACTCCTATTGGTACAGCTACGGATAAAATAAAGCCAATTGTCAGCAAGTAATCATCGAAAATGATAGATGATAAAAAATAAGCCCACAGAGGCATTATGATATGTAAAAAAGCAATACTCCACAAAATAATTTTCGGATAGGTAGAAAAGCTCTTCACATCATTAAAGTTCATACTTAAACTACTAGCAAACGTCATAAATGCAAATAACCAAGGAACTAAAAATAATAAATGTCCACCAATATCTTCAAACACAACACCCAAAACAAGGCTAAGAGGAGTTAGGATAGGCATCAATGTTTGAAGTCGTTTGTTCAAACTGTTTAACACGGTTTTTCCTTCTTTCTCAACGAGAATACCTGCGTTACAGTATACACCCTTTATTAAATCAACGTCTGTTCAAAGATTTTAAATAAAGTTGAGAGAAAGATTTCTACCATCCTATTTGTTTACCATAAATTAAATAGGATTAAACACTGTAGATTGTTATTTTATTTGATTGGTCATAGACAATAAATAATACTTTATTAATGCTAAATATTCACGTGCATATGATTTCATTAAGGCTTGCTTAGGTGTTTTTGCAGGTAACGCTTCTAAATGTAAATCATATTTCTTACCAATTAAAACCGCACGATATAAATGATAATCATTTGATACAACCAAAACTCGTTTTGATTGATCTATTATTAACCTTTGAGAAAACTTGATATTTTCATACGTATTCGTCGACTGATCTTCTTTAATTATTTGATCACTATTAACCCCTAATGCTATTAACTCTTTGCTCATGATTTCAGCTTCAGAGTCATCTTCGCCATGCCCTTGACCACCCGATACAATCGCTATCGTATTTGGACTTTTCAGTAAATATTTAGCAGCAGCCTCGATACGGTTTTGTAAAGATAAAGATGGTTCTGTTCCATGTACTCTTGCACCAAGTACAATCATATAATCCGCACCATAACTAGGGTCACTTTTTGCTTGTTTTTGAATTTGATAATGAACCCATCCTACATATATTATTGTGATACAAATCATACATGATATTACAATTTTCAACAATTTAATCATACGTTCCTCCATATATAGGTTGTTTTCATTATAACTTAGATGAACAGTAGAAACTTCAACCAAATATCCTAGACCTTATTTAAAATTTACTTATAGTTCATCTCTAATAAGCATAACTAACTTGTAACATGGACGGGTACCTATTAGCACTACTTGCCCATAAGAATAAATTATCTAATTTTCCCACCCAATAATTGGTGAGTGCGATTCAATCCCATATAAGCCTGATAAATTAACACTCATTAATACATATCATCAATCATCTACCATTAGATGAAAAAGAGAAATTTTCAGCAAGTGCTTGTTTTTCAATTACGTGATTTCATTTAAATGAGATAAATATAAACAAATAAAGAGCTGATAGCAGCTACTTTTTCTTAATCAGAACTTATCTGATTTACTAAAAAACTTATCCCTTCCACAAACAATTGCAGCAAGCATCCAATAATGAAGGAACCTTTTTAGTTTTTTATTCTTCATCCCTTTATAAAAATCATACCCAAAATCATTATTCAATCCTAATTAGTCTTAGAGTAATTCATAACATCAACCTTCAATTGTTCCCATTTATCTTCATGTTCTACAAAATAAAGCGGACATTGCTTTCCAGATACATCATAATGACGGATAAAATGATTCTTATCAAGATCACATATACCACTTAACCAAGACATTAGCCGAACTAAAGAATTATAACTTGCTTGTGTAAATTTACCTGTTGAGTCAGGGTGGCATACCTCTATAGAAATCGTATCGTTGTTTCGCCAATTACTAGCAGATGATTTTTCATTTAATGGTACGCATTGAATGATTTCTCCCTCAATCCCTATAATAAAGTGTGAGCTAACTTCTGATTCAGGGCTATTATAGTAATTACGGTTCTGTTGCGCTGTAGTTCCTGGATTTCCAACATAGTGAACAACAATATCTTTTACGTCTTCTAATTTCTCGCCACGTCTTGCAACACCATCTATATCTATTAGCTGTACATCAATCCAATCAGGAACCGATATATTTTCTAACTCATTCATTTTCTTTTCAGTTAATACATGTCCAAGTGGTCCTTTACAAATAAAAAAAATCACATACAACAACGCAACTACAAATACCAATTTGAGTACACGTATTCTTTTTTTGCGTTTCAATCTTTTGCGTTTCATGATGCTACACCCTCGTTATCTCATCCTATATTTTATATTTACCGTACCTTAGATAAGGATACAAGCTAGCAATATCTAGTCTAGTAGTATGTAAAAAATGATGACAAATCCTCTTCTATTTCATTAAACGGCGTTTATGTTCACTTATTTAAATGAAACGTTACTTCATATGATACTAGTAAAATCTAAAGAAAAACGTAGGAAAATATAAAGAAATTCTTAAGATACTTTTTCATAATATCATCTTACATCCTAAAAAGTAGCCATTAATTTCAAGCTTTTTTCATATATCCTTTTCACCATGTACCAGACACTTAAATGCACTATAAAATGTGAGTAACTCATCCTAAATTTCTTTAATGATGCTTAATATCTTGTATTGGTTACTCCACTCCATAACACCAATCCTTCTTCCCTATCCCATAATTGTTAGCACCACCATGATTCCATTCGTTAAACCATGAATGATAGCTGAAGGCCAAATTGAATTAGTACGTTCATATGCCCATGCAAATATTATCCCACTCCCAAAATTAACGGGCATGGCATTATACGTTGGAATATGAATCATTGTAAAGATGAATGAACTTAGAAGAATAGCTCCATTCATACCTATACGCGTACGTAACCAGCGATATAGGAAGCCACGATAAAAGATTTCTTCATATATAGGTGAAACAATCGCTGCAGAAATAAAGGCTATAAAAATAGAAAACCATGCTACATTTTCCTTCATAGCCTCCGTTTTACTGTTCTCATACGTATTTCCAATAAAGCTTGTGAGGATCATTACTATGACACTACCAACCATTAATATAATAGATAATACGAAAATGAGTTTATAATCCTTCTTTAAAAATGATCTTAACCCTACTTCCCTCCAAGAAAGGTTCTTTGGGCGAAGAGCAATAACATACACACCTAAAATGATGACAACTGCTATTGTTAGTCCCATTAAAGTTCCTGCATATAGTTCATTACCAAGCCAATGATAATAAATTGGCTTTACAATAAATTTAATAAACCCTATCACAAATCCAAATTCAAGTAGCATCAATAATAGAAACTCTTTTCCTCCCCAACAATCTTGTTGCTTCCAGTTCATTTCCCTTTTCTTCATTCGTCATCCTTCTTTCCTTATATGGTATAATCCAACTATATTAGATGACGTTACGTCACCTTCAACCTTTATTATTAGGAGGAATAAAATGAAGCGATGGACTACTGGTCAAGTTTGTAAGCAACGTAATATTTCTGTGCGCACACTTCGATATTATGATCAAATAAATCTTCTTACGCCTAGCTTTAAGGATCCTAATGGACGACGATATTATTCAGAGGATGACTTATTTACACTTGAAAAAATTATTATTCTAAAATCACTCTCACTTCCATTGGAGAAAATTAGAGATTTATTAGATCGACTAAGCTACAAACAAATTTTAATTTCACATTATAATTATCTCCAAGATCAGCTCTCTATCCTTCAGAATAGCCTTTCTCATACAACTTCATTGATTAACATGATAGATATTGATGAATCTTTACCTTGGGAGCGTGTATCCCAGCTCGTCAAAATGCCACAAAAAGATTCAAAAAAATGGATAGATTATTTTCATGATGATGAAAAATCGTTCTTACAAGAAGTTATTCCAAACCTCAGTAACAATGATCGAACAACACAGCAATATATATCGTTACTGAAAAGGATTGAGTGGTGCGTAAAACACAATATCCTCCCTGAATCTAACGAGGGTTATCAAATCGCTTGTGAACTAATAGAGCTAACAAATGAAACTTTTCAAGGAAATACACAATTAATGGATAAATTCTGGGAAGTTCGAAAACAGCCCTCTTCAAAAACTGGACTATATCCAATTTCCGAAAATACATTAAACTTCGTCGAAAGATGTATGGTTTATGTACAAATTGAAGAAGAAGAGAAAAATGGAAAATAACACCCCTATCGCATAATATACTTTCTAACCTTTCTCATTTATAACAAAACAGTTTGAATAAATCTATTGCACTCATTTTAAACGATCCATATTTATTCAAAATAAAAAGTGATTCCGCTTAACAAGAATCACTTTTCTATTTCATGAAACCATGTTTAAAAATCTATAGCCACTAATCTTTTTAACTTGTTTTGACAACCTGGATTGATTAAAGGAAAAATGTAAACTTATCGTGAATATATTAATTATTTAAATCACATATTCCAAGGAGTGTTTATTATTAAGTTCATACATCATATAGCGACTATAGAAATTCCTGTATCTAATTTAAATAAGTCATTAGAATGGTATTCAGACATTTTGGCCTTAAAAGTCCATTTCCAAGATGACAATACTGCTATGCTCACCTTTGAATCCAAAGGTGTACCCACCATTTATCTCGTCAAAACTGCAGAACTGAATGGGCTGTCCTTTAGAAATACAAATAACAATATTGTTCATTCTGTGATTGATTTCTACACGCCACAATTAACTGATTTTTATAATTGGCTCAGAAAAAAATGTTAGTGTGGGAACACTAAACATCGATCCGAACCACGGATTTGGCGGATTTAGTTTCAGTGATCCCGATGGAAATCAGCTTAGCGTGACTAATGTTTTACACGCAGAGCAATAAAAATCAAGCTATTACTTGATACTTAGAGTAATAGCTTTCTCTTTCATAAAGGTGTTATTGATTTTTTAAAGATTATTTTTGTAAACTTTGTTGCCAATGAACAAGTGATGAGCAAAAATTGAAATTCACTCCCGGATGCGGATGCTCACCTCAATTAACCAGTCTTTTTATCAATTGATGTTATTCACAAAACTTATCTAAACACATCCATTTTTTAAATGATGACTAACTTCCTGTGAATTTATGCTGTTTCTTTAAAATTTTTCAGGACCACTGAGTAACATAGCGTAAACACTGCTATAAGTAGACCTGATCCTAAAACCATGCTTCCCAATACAAAAAAGCTTTTAGGATACGTATTTAGTACCATAGCATAGCGAGTTGTTGCCTCGATACTATCAGTAATATTCTCAGGTTTAATAAATAAACTACTTAATGAATAACTAGAGAACATAAGAAATAAACCTATAATAACTAATACAATCGATATAAGAATCAATGCTTTCATTTGTTTCATCGAATTATCCCCCTTTTTTAGCAGAAAGCTCTTAGCCACCAAAATTCCCCACCATAAATAAGAGGATAATCAGAATATACATACATATGACTATTAAGGTTAAAGTTCTAAAGATACCTTTGCCTACAATAGCAAAAATAAACCCTAATCCAAGTGCTGTATAAATAATGCTTGTATCGTATGGACCATTAATATGAAGCATGGTATTTCCCCAAAAGAGAAACCAAGCGCCAATTAATAAACATAAAAAAGCACACACACCTAATGATTTTCTTATTTGAATGGAACTCATTTCAAACCGCCTCTCCCACCGCAAACGCCCTCTTATCTTCCAATTCTACCATATTATAGATTTTTATTTCAGATAAAAAGGCGAACTTCTGATAACACATACTTTACTATTGTTAAATAATCTCATAAAAAATAGCAGCATTGCTAAAGAATCACCTTGAAAATAAGAACGTTTGTTCGTATAATTATTGTGTTAATGACATATACTAGGAAAAACAGCACAGGAGGGTTTTTTGTGACTTATCAAGACCGAAAGATGATGAAGTGGCAGGGATTTGTATTGTCAGGTATCTATATATAATC
>NZ_CAPG01000089.1:0-39618 GCF_000321185.1 Bacillus sp. AP8 | reverse complement strand
AACATTTGTTGTTACGACAGGACATTATTATATCCTTTTACCATTTTATTTGTCAATTACTTTTTTAAAATATTTTAACTGACATTATTGATAGATAGCAATTTGGATGTACCCTCATCCCTATCTATTTCGATAACTTCCCCAGTAAAAACATCTTTTTTACTATATTACCTCATCGGGAATTACAATATTACTATCTTAATATGAAAAGGTCAACCACTTTTTTAAAAAGGCTGTTTTCTAAAAGATTGTTGCTCTTTAATATATTCTGCAATAAAAAGGAGATATTTGAAACTCTACTAAATAATAAACGTCTAATTATATGAAGGAAGAGATGATATTGAAAAGATTAAAATATTTTATTGCTTTTATTGGAATAGTTTCAATTTTTATAGCAGGTTGTTCAAACTCAATAGTAAATGAAGAGAAAATTATAAAAGCTGAAAAGCGTATTGGCGACGATGATAATAAATACGAAGACTTCAAAGAAATTACTAATAATGAACAAGTTCAAAAAGTGAAAGCAATATTAGACGATATTAATTGGGAAAAGGCAAAAGTAGATATGGTACGCCCTCCTGATTACAGATTTGGATTTCAATTTAAGAATCCTAAAATAGAAGCAAAAGCGACATCCTATGAACTTTAGATAAGTCCAAACAAAGATAAAGTAGAACTCGTAATTGACGCTGAAAGTAAATATGTTCAATTAGACAAGAATAAGTCAGCAGATTTATTTGAAATGCTTACTGGCAGTATATTATCAGACCTAAATTAATAACTTGACCTCGAATTAGAGGTCTTTTATTATGCCCTTCTAAGCATTTCAATTGTTGTATGATTGGATTTTTGACACACTGAAATAAGCATCTGCTCAACATGCTTATCAAATGATAAATTCTTGCCTAATTCGAGCCAACTGAACCAATAGAGGTAATTATCGAGATAATAAGTTCCGACACCTTGAAAACGTTCCATCCATCCTTTTAAACGGTTATGGGAATTATTAACGTGTTGAATATGAAAAATACCCTTCTTCACACGCTGTTTTTGACGTTCATTAACTGTTTCGTGTACTAACCCTTTGAGTTTGGCAAACTTCTTGTAGTTAGTGGCTGTATCTGTACATAACAAGGCAGTCGGGTGAATATAATCCCCTATCACAGTGTCGATTTCTTCGGCTCTAACACGACCTGTTCCTGCTTTTCGAGCAATCATATTACCGTTTCTATCTTGTGCTACTACAACAGCAATTTTAAGGTTTGAAATCCCTCTTTTCTTGTCTTTTTCACTACGTTTTTTGGATTTTCTATGCGTGATTTCACGCTGACCTTTCAAAGACTCACGAAAGAAGGTTTCATCGCTCTCGACAATGCCTTGTAGTTGATTAAAACCAAGGCTACTTAATGCGTTTAAAATCTTGTGTCTCCAATAGAAGGCGGTAGAGATATGGATTTTAAGGCGTTTAGCAATTTTAGGGAGCGTATACCCTTCGACCATCATTTCCACATACTTCACCCATTTTTCAGGATAGCGAGAACCAGAGAATGGTGTATTCGTCATATCATTGAATGTCTTTCCGCAATCCTTACATAAATAGCGTTGTCTGGAGCGATATTTACCGTTCCGTTTAACCGAGGTGCTTCCACAATGAACACAAACCAGAAGCGAATCGAGCTTCACGAATACTTTTGAGTAGTGCTGTAATTTTATCTGGTTCTTCTGGAAACAAATCTTGTTTCATTGCATTAAATAACGCCATTTGTTCTGACTTGGTTAATTCACTAAACTATTCATACATCTTCCCACACATTTGTTCGCCTCCTTGAACCGCATTATATCAACCTTTTTATAGTGTGGTCAAGAAAGCAACAATCTATACGAAAACAGCCTATACTATAAACAATTATGAAACAAATTCGAGGCAACCATTTTACCTACTTCTACTCTCTCTATCGTCAAGTTATATTAGAATATTAATATCCTTATAACGAAACTTCTTGAACACTCTACAAAATAAAAGAAGAACCATAACTCACCACAAGTAGGCTGCATTATGATTCTTCTATATTTATCTGTAATTGATTATTTCTGCAAAACATATTCTCTTTCAACCCTCTTCCACAGCTCTTCTGTTGATGTTGTTATGGCAGTTGCTCCACCCCTTAATGCTCTTTCTACATCTTCCATTGTTTTGACAAAGCCTCCAGCTAATATAGGAAGCAACAATCGATTTGATATTTCCTTAATTGTGTCAGGCATAATTCCAGGTAGAATTTCTATATAATCCGGTTTGGTTTTTTCTAATAGAGAATAACTCTTCTCTAGTGAATAAGAATCTAGTAAAAAAATGCGTTGCACGGCGATTAATCCTTTAGCTTTTGTTTTAGTAATAACAGTCGCCCTAGTAGAAATGATGCCATATGGTTTAAACTCTTGGCATAAAAATTCGGTAGCATAGTCATCGTTTTTTAAACCTTGTATTAAATCGGCATGAATCATGATTTTTTTTTGATATTTACGAGCCCTTTCGAAGGCTTGTTTCAACTCCGAGATATGGAAATTCAAAAAAACACCATATTCAAAAGAAGAATCTAAAAAAACATCCAATGCTTTTGCATTTCTAATGGCAGGAATAATGATTTGATTATTAAAGCTCACAATTATCACCCTTTTATTGTTATAAACAATAGAAAAGACTATATTCTTTCTCAGTTCCCAAGAAATTCACTAATCCATTTCATGGCTTCTTCCTCATCTTCGCCATCAGTACTAATTTTGACTTGATCTCCTTCTTTAATACTTGCTGACATTAAACCTAGTATACTTTTGACATCATATTTACGCCTATTTACTTCAAGGTTAATATGGCACGAATAATGACGTACTTTTTTAACAAGCTCTGCCGCTGGTCTAGCATGAAGTCCATTTTCAAGAGTAACAAGAATATCTTTTTCTAACATCTCTATCCCTCCTTAGTTACTCATTTGACAATTTTATTTAATAATTTTGTTCCTTCGGCCGCAGCTAACACTTGTTCGAGCTTGCTTCCACATCCAGATTCAATAATAGCTGCGTATGCACCTTCAACGAGTGGCGCGTCTGCTATCACAATCTTTTTCTTATTGTCCATCATTTCAATCGCTATTTCTGCATTAAACAGCGCACTACCTAAATCGAATAAAATAACAACCCCATTTATGGAGTAAACAGACTCTATTGCAGCTTTGATATCTTGAAAGTCTGTTCCCATTCCATCATCATCAAACCCACCAGCAATGGCTAAAGGAACATTCGACTCAATTTGAAGAAGTAACTTTTTCAATCCCCTAACCAACTCTCTACTATGTGACAAAACGACAATTCCAACATTATTCATCCGTTATTTGCTCCCTTAAAAGCAATCGCTAATTCCTTAAAAAACAAGTAAGACGAAGCAGCCCCTGGATCAATATGCCCAATTGAGCGTTTACCTAAATAGGAAGCTCTCCCTTTTTTCGCTTCTAAGACTTTAGTTGTTTCCATTTTCTCTTTTGCCAGTGCAATAAACTCATCCCAATTAATAACAGGAGCATGTGCTTGTAAATAAGCAACAAGAGGTAGCCAAACATCTACCATTGTTTTATCTCCAAGTTGAGCTTTTCCTCTTGAAACAATTCCTTCTAAAGAAGCTGTTAAAACTTCTATTAATTCATTAACGTTAATAGATGTTTGATTGGTTAAGACAGTAGCTCCTCTTAAGAAAATCGTGCCATATAAAGGACCAGAGGCACCACCTACCTTAGTTAAAAGTGTCATTCCAACATCTTTAAATAATGAACCCATATTAGAATACGTACTAGATTCTATTTTTTTGATAACTTCCTGAAATCCTCTAGACATATTTAACCCATGATCACCATCTCCAATAGCTTGATCTAAGTCTGTCAGATAGGCTTTTTGCTGCTGTATTTGATCGTTAAGCTGTTTAATCCAATACTTTGCCTCTTGTATTCCAAACGGCATACAGATCCTCCTTTCCAATATTTTTAAACTTCGTGAAACCTCATTGTAATAGCTACAAGCCGTTCTTTTTTCACGAACATTATTGAAATCATTTCTCTCTTTCCTCTTTGCTAGATTTTATCTGTCTCGCTTTTCCCACTACAATCACACAAATTCCAACCATTTACTTCTTTTTAAAAATCAACGGTGACGTTTCACTAATTTATTTTTTAAAAGCTACTGTTGACGCTTCTGAATCTAATAAATCTATCAATTCATCATCTAATTTCAAAACTGAAATAGAGCATCCTGCCATTTCTATAGATGTCATAAACTCTCCAACCACGCTTTCATAAATGGTAATGTTTTTAGCCTTCAATATCTCCGCTACAGTTTTATGAATGATATATAGCTCCATTAAAGGAGTTGCTCCTAAGCCATTTATCAGAACGGCCACTTGACTATTATCATCAATACGTAGCTCTTCAAGAATTTTATCCATGAGCAAATTGGCTACATCTTTTGCTGTAAGTATCTCACTTCTCTCAATTCCTGGTTCTCCATGGATCCCCATACCTATTTCCATTTCTGTTTCTCCAATTGAAAACCCTGGCTTTCCGGCTGCAGGAATCGTACAAGGTGTAAGAGCAATACCCATGGATGCCGTGTTCATCACAACCTTTTCTGCTACCGCTTGAACATCTGCTAAATTAGCTCCTTTTTCAGCCAATGCTCCTGCTATTTTATGAACAAAAACAGTGCCTGCAATCCCCCTTCTTCCCGTTGTGTAAGTGGAATTTTCAACCGCAACATCATCATCAACGATTACTTTTGCCACTGAAATTCCTTCTGCTTCCGCTAATTCAGCGGCTATTTCAAAGTTCATAACATCTCCTGTATAGTTTTTTATGACCAATAACACACCATTTCCACTATCGACGGCTTTAATTGCTTCAAATACTTGATCAGGCGTAGGAGATGTAAAGACTTCACCTGCTACTGCACCGTCAAGCATTCCTTTTCCAACAAAACCAGCATGTGATGGTTCATGCCCACTCCCTCCACCACTAACAAGTGCCACTTTACCTTTTACAGGGGCATCGCTTCTTACAATTACTGATGTTTGCGGAAGTAACTTCACCTGTTTCGGATAGGCTGATACAAATCCTATTAGCATGTCTTGAACAACCTCTTCAGGTTGATTGATTAATTTTTTCATAGATATCCTCCTTTTGAACAACCTTATTTCTCTATATGCGAAGAAATGAGATTTAATTCCTATAGAAAAAAGGTTATTCTGTAAAGGAACAAACCTAAGAGGAGGCAGCTTGAATGGTGGAAAAAGATATCATTTTACAACTTGTCCAAAAAGGGATATTTAAAGAAAATGAACTATCATATAAGAAATTAGATGGGGGAACTTCTAGTCATATCGTCATCATTGAAGATATAGCCAAACAGCAATATATATTAAAGTGTAATGAATCATCGATTATACAAGAGGAAATACAATTTCTTCATTTCTATCAAGATATTTGTTATTTCCCAAAAGTTCTATATAGGGATTCCTCATTTGAATACTTTATCTACCATTTTCTGAAGGGATCTACTATTCAAGCACATAAAAATAAAAAAGCAGTCCTTGTACAACTTACAGAAAATGTCTTCAATTATTACAAACCACTTTCTACTATCAATGGCTGGGGTTGGACGAATTATCCCTGTTCTTCTTGGCATGAATTTTCACAAAATGAAGTAGCATCAGTTGAAGAAATTATCGGTTCACACTTGTTGAACTCTGAGGATATTAAACTTGTACATAATATCATGAAACGTTTAGAAAAGAAGCATTCTTTACAACAGCCTTATCTTCTACATGGTGATTGTGGTTTTCATAACTTCTTATTTATAGATGAAACAATATCTGGTGTTATCGATCCAATGCCCTTAATCGGAGATCCTCTTCACGATTTACTATTTGCTTTTTGCTCTTCACCCGCAGATTTAACTAAAGAAACGATACACTCTGTTGTTACGCATTTGTCGACTTGGGATTACGACACAAAATCGTTAAACTATCATGTTCTCATTAGTCTTTTCATTCGAATGGCTAGGTGTTCAATGCATCATCCAGATGATTTGCCTACCTATTTACTTGCTTGGTCCTATTGGAAAGAAATTATCGAACAAGACCAAAAGAATTTTTAATATTTCTCATTTAATTCTTCTCAAGTTCTTGACCTTTCCCTTAGGGCAAACCATATACTTAACCTATCAAGTCACAGGCGCAGGTGAAAATTGATGTTTTCAATAGGTGTTTTCTCAAAAATAAATAAAATTACAACTAAAACGTTACGACATTACGATGAAATTGGATTGCTTAAACCTGATCATGTTGATGATTTGATTACACTGGTTATCGCTATTACACTTCCCAGCAGCTCCCTCAGCTGCATCAAATTCTTGCACTAAAAAGTATGGGACTCTCCTTGCAACAAGTAAAAGAAGCACTTCAAAACCCGAATGCTATCGACATGTTCTTAAAATTGAAAGAGCAGGATGTGTTAAAAAGTATTAAAAATGAAGAAGAGAAGCTGTTACAAATTCGAAGTTATCGCAGTTTATTGAAAGGAGAATGTATGATGTACAATCCGATAATAAAAGAAGTGCCCGAGGTAACTGTAGCATCACTAAGACAAATCATCCCGAATTACGATGCTTTAAACGACATTTGTCCTAATATTATGGCAAAAGAAATGAGACGATTGGGTTGCGAATGCGCTGTCCCTGCCTATTGCTTTAATATATATCATGATGGAGAATGCAGAGAATCAAATATTGATGTTGAAATATGTGAAGCAGTAACAGAGATGAAAGAGGATACGGATATACTCACTTTCAAAAAGCTAGAGGCTATTCCACATGCACTTTGTGTGCTGCATAGAGGAAACTATACAACTCTCGGTATAACCTATTCCTTTGCTTTTAAATGGATTGAAGAAAATGAATATGAAGTATATGATCATCCTAGAGAATCATATATTGATGGTATTTGGAATAAACAAAAAGAAGAAGAATGGCTAACTGAAATTCAAATACCGATTAAGAAAAAAGAATAAGAAAAAACGTTACCAATCCTTTTTGGTATAGCTGTAATCTTTAGAGAAATTTACGGCAGGTTATATGTTAGACAGTTGTCTTGGTCCTAAATTATATACTTGCTTATTTTATAACGTAAATGAACCCTGCAGTTTTTTCCTGCAGGGGTTGCTTACGTTACATTAGGACATCTGAAGGCTATCCTCCATATATTGATAAAGTACTAACTCCAAAATAGCAATTGTTGAAATTCGAGATGTAATATCTAACTTATTCATTTCTATTTCATCCGTAAAAATATATAAGTTAACATCACTTAAATTTTGAATGATATTATTATCTGCTCCTGTAATAGATACTAAAAATGGACTCTGCTTTTGCTTCTTCAATTCCTGTGCAAGTTGCACAAGCTCAGCATCGTGACCATAATAGGTAAGAATAAAAACCATATCATCCTTCCCTATATGCGGAATCACAGCTTGACGATATTGATAATCTTCAGGAAATTCGACTAAAAATCCACTCGTAGTATATAAATATTTTACATAGCGAGCTACATTTTTACTTAGCCCTTTTGCAAATATAAAAATTCTTGGCTTACTGCGAAGCTTTTTTGAAATCATGTTAATCTTTGTGGGCTCTAATACACGAACAGATTCAATAATATTCTTTAAATATTCTTCTCTGTAATCCTTTTGTTCTACTACAAACGGAGAGGGTTTTACTTCTTCTTTATTGAACAGAGTAAATTTCAAAACTGTCGTGAACTCACTATATCCAGTAAATCCTAATTTTCGTACAAATCTTAGAAATGTCGTAGTCGACACAAAACATTCAGCAGCAACCTCACGAATACTTTGATTTTTTATCGTTTCCATATTTTTTACGACAAAATCGAATAATACTCGTTCATTTCTTGTCAGGGACGATAAGTTTTTACTAGAAATTTCAAAAAAATCCATGTACAGAACTCCTTTTGGATTATTCTTTTCCCCTTGTTCTTAGTCACATTACCTCAATCTTTGGGGTACATGTTGAGTTATACAATGGATATTCCCTCCACCAAGCAAAATTTCTCTTGCCCGAATTCCAACCACTTTTCGATCAGGATACAATCTTTCCAAAACCATTCTTGCATCCTCATCTTTTGGATCATCGAACAGCGGGAAAACAATTCCTCCATTTGCTGTATAGTAATTCACATAGCTAGCTGCTAAGCGATCTC
Organism: Bacillus sp. AP8; assembly: GCF_000321185.1. NCBI lineage: Bacteria > Bacillati > Bacillota > Bacilli > Caryophanales > Bacillaceae > Bacillus > Bacillus sp. AP8. Next base: position 31,310 of record NZ_CAPG01000089.1, on the reverse strand, counting down.
CTGGTTGTCTCGGAAATGTACCATTTATCGCATCAACACCTTCGCTTTCTTCCTTCGTAATTAACACAGGTGTTGGACAATGAAGCTTGTGTATTGTTAGGCTTCTACCTTGGGCATCCTTTGTATTTCTTAATATTTCTTCACATTCCCTTGAAATACTCCATTGTGGATCATTTTGATCATCTGTCCAAGATAAGACAACTTCTCCTGGCTTAACATAATTAATAATGTTATCCACGTGACCGTTCGTTTCATCTAAATAACAGCCATGCTTTAACCAGATGACCTTTTGTACATTGAAATATTCTTTTAAAATGATTTCAATTTGCTCTTTAGACAATTGTCCATTTCTTCCTTCAGAAAGCAGGCACTCTTCTGTTGTAATAAGTGTACCTTCACCATCAACATGTACCGAACAGCCTTCTAGAATGAAATTATCTAATTGGTAATAATCAATTTTTTCTAATTCACAAATTTTTTGTGCCATTTGGTCGTCTTTATCCCAAGGAAAGTATAAACCATCCAATAAACCTCCCCATGCATTAAAGCGCCAATCTACACCACGTAATTGCCCTTCATTATTGATTAAGAAACTAGGACCATAATCTCGTATCCAAGAATCGTTATTTGACATTTCAATTAAACGAATATGCTCAGGTAGCATATTACGTGCATTTAAATATTGATTACATGAGACCAATACCGTTACAGGTTCAAATTCACTAATTGCAGTCGCTACTTCAACGAAGCATTTTTGAGCTGGTTTTCCACCTAAGCGCCAGTTATCCGATCGTTCTGGCCATATAATGTAGCATGACTCATGTTTCTCAAATTCACCCGGCATTCTATAACCATCTTTTCTCGGTGAGCTATTTCTAAGTTGCATGATTATTCTCCCTCCAAAACCAATGCATAACCACCACTTTGTCATTATAATGATACTTTTAGACTAATGAGTGGGGTTAAAAAAGAACAAACCCAACCTTAAATCTTATCTACAAGAATGGTTTATTCATCGTTTACAGGATACTTCTCTATTTCTATTTTGACTTTTTTTGGTAACGCTTTATATACCAAATCATAAGAATCTTTCAAACAAGATAAAATGAATTCTTTCGGTGCATCACTATGTTCTAATTGAATAGAAATCCAATGTGTTTTATTCATGTAATAGCCAGGTGTAATATGACTATACATATTTTGATATTCTTCATTTTGATCAGGGCGACATTTCAAGGTGATAATTTCCTCGCCTTCTTTATTATGACCAAGCATTCCAAACATTTTATTGGCAATTAGAAAACGATCTGCTTCCCATTCCGCTTTCCATTCACAAACAGCTCCTTTATACGAATGAATACTATCGACCAACCAGCTATACTTTCCTACTAGATTCATAGCTACATCTCCTTTTTATAAATAAGAATAAAGAAGGGCTTTATTGCATGTAAGGTATTTCATATACAACAGATATTCTTTATATAATACTTGTACTGTTAAGAATAGTTTATCAAAGGTATCTTTTAGAATAAACCTAAGATTAAGAATATGAAAAGAACCCAAGCTCGCATGTGGAACTCAGGCTCTTCTATTTAATCTTCCATTCCAATGTACCTTATCTTCTAAATAAAACACTCTGAATACTTGAATGATCTTTTTAGGCTCATAAAAAAATCAACACCAACTATAACAGAGCATTTTTTAAACAGTTTACAAATGAGAATGACAGCCCCAATAACTCCCTAGAGACGCCTATGCCATAGCAAGCGCTACTTTTTCAGTAATGACCGTTCCCGCTCCATTTTCAAGTAATTGACCAATATTTTCAAGAGAAGTAATAATCGCTTTTGATTGAGGACGATGTTTAACAAAATCGATTGCCGCTTCTATCTTAGGTAACATACTACCTGGAGTAAATTGATTCTCTTTGATATATTCTTCTAATTCAGCTACTGAAACTTCCTCTAATTTCTTTTGATTTGGTTTATTGTAGTTGATATATACATTATCAACACCTGTTAAAATAACAAGCATATCTGCATCTACTAATTCCGCTAATTTTTGAGAAGCAAAATCTTTATCGATTACAGCCTCTACCCCTACAAGATCTTGTCCTTCTTCAATAACAGAAACTCCGCCACCGCCAACAGAGATGGTAACCACACCATTGTTTACTAAATGATCGATTACTTGATACTCACGAATGCTAATTGGTCGGGGAGAAGCCACCACTTTTCTCCAACCACGTCCTGCATCCTCTTTGTAAATAGCTCCTGTTTTCACCATCTCACTACGTGCTTCTTCTTCTGTTAAAAATGGTCCTATCGGTTTTGTCGGATTTACAAATGCAGGATCATCCTTATCTACCACTACCTGTGTAATAATAGATACAGCATCTTTATCTATATTTCGTTTTGCTAATGCTTTGTCCATGGCATTTTGCATCCAATATCCAATACTCCCCTGTGTCATTGCCACACAACTATCCAAAGGTAATGCTGGATTTTTTTCGCTATCTGCCGCTGCTTGTTGAAGTACAAGATTTCCTACTTGTGGTCCATTTCCATGAGAAATAATTAAATCATAACCTTTTTCAATAAATTGAACTAAGTATTCTGCTGTTTGATTCAACGCTTCTTGTTGAGCTTTTGCACTAGCATCAGAGGATAAAATAGCATTTCCACCAAGAGCAACGACGATTTTTTTTCGATTGGTTGACATATATCTATTCACTCCCATTTTTATTAGATTTTTTTAGCTCTGTTAACCTAATTAACGATTACTAAAAATCAAACTAGGATTAACAGAGCCATCAGCAGGAATTTCTTTATTTTTTTATCCTAACGGAACTTGTTGCGTAATACAGTGAATATTGCCACCGCCAAGTAAAATTTCTCGTGCAGGAACACCAATTACTTCACGATCTGGATATAATTCCATTAACTTTTTGCGTGCTTCTTCATCTTTTGGATCTCCAAATAGTGGGAACACAACGCCGCCGTTAGCTGTATAGTAATTAATATAACTTGCAGCTAAACGATCACCTTCTTCTCTAGGCAGTGTACCTTCGACAGCATCTACCCCTTCACTTTCTTCCTTCGTAATTAAAATAGGAGAAGGGACATGAATTTTATGTACTTCTAATTTGCGACCTTTTGCATCTGTTGAATTGCTTAAAATGTCATAGCATTCTTTAGAAATTTCATATTGAGGATCATTTACATCATCTGTCCAAGCTAGAGCAACAACCCCAGGACGCACATAGTTTACAATGTTATCTACGTGACCATTTGTTTCATCTAAGTAAATACCTCGTTTTAACCAAATAACTTTTTCAAGGTTTAAATACTCTTTCAGTACTTGCTCAATTTGCTCTTTTGAAAGCTGAGGATTACGACCTTCAGATAATAAACATTCCTCTGTCGTAATTAATGTTCCTTCACCATCTACATGAATTGAACCACCCTCTAAAACAAAATCATTTAAACGGTATCGATCCTTCATTTCAAGCTCACATATTTTCTGAGCCACTTGATCGTCTTTATCCCATGGGAAATACAAACCATCTACAAGTCCACCCCAGGAATTGAATGACCAATCTACACCACGAACATCACCTTTATCATTGACAACAAATGTTGGGCCACTATCGCGTACCCACGAATCATCATTATCTATTTCAACCACTCGAATTTCATCTGGGAGCATATGACGAGCATTTACAAATTGTTCACTTGAAGTACCTACTGTAACTGGCTCAAATTTTGAAATAGCTTTTGCCACTTCAACGAATACTTTTTGAGCTGGTTTTCCACCAAGTCGCCAATTATCAGGACGTTCTGGCCAAATAATATAACAACCAGAATGCTTTTCGAATTCTCCTGGCATTCTGAAACCGTCTTTTTTCGATGTGCTATCAATTGTTTTCATGTTTAACCTCTCCTTTAACCTGATCTTGTGTCTCGACGCTTTGTTTACCTGCAATTTTGATGCATATTTCACCTACAATTACGGCTAAAACAGTACCAATTAGGATTGGTATTTTTTCATCTAATTCAGCTGCTGATCCATTTAAAGGTACAGCAGAGAAAATTAAAGTGATGATTAATAACACCATAGGAACATAAGTCATTAATCTTAATAAAATTGGCCCTCCAGGAACTTTAAATGGACGTTCTCTATCAGGATCAATACGACGTAATTTAAGGAATGCAGGGAACATCATGATGTAAGAAGCAAGAAGTGCCACTACATTCAGTGCAAAGAATGCCCAGAAAACATTTTCATTTGGAATTAATGGAGCTGCTACAATCAGAACGGATGCAACAATTCCATTGATAATACTTGCTCCAATTGGCATATCATTTTTTGCGCTTGTTTTCCCAAATGCTTTAGGCAAGTCATTATGACGAGCTGCATACATAGCTACGTAGTTTACTCCTAGTGCCCAAGAAATTAGATTTGCTGCAAGCGTATACATAAACATTAACCCAACAATAATGACAAACGGGTTCACTCCGCCAAGCATAATTATGAAACTATCAACTAAACCGCCAGAAGTAGAAAGCTCACTTGTAGGAATCGCTGCCCCCATACCAAAGGCTGCCAATAAATAGAATACAGCAATTAAAACACCACCATAAATAATGGCTTGTGGAATTTGTTTTTTCGGGTTTTCCATACTACTTGCAAACGAGGTAACTACTTCAAAGCCTAGGAAATTAAATAAAATAACAGAAATAAAAGATAAACTAGTTACATCAAAACTTGGCAATAATGCAGCACCAGAGAAATCATTAGCTAGACCTTTTGTAGCAGCAAAATAAATACCAATGCCACCAAGACTAAGCATAATAATTAATTTACAAAAGGCTGCGGCATTTAAAATCCATTTACTATCACTAACAGGATAGCAACTAACTAATACAACAAACCAAACGAATAATAACTGTATCGCAATCGTAATAGGTGTACTAAGATTAATTGAGAAAATTTGTGTGAATACTTCCATGAATAGAACGGCTAAGCTAGCCATCCAAAGTGGATAGTTAATCCAATATAACCAAGCAACACGAGCACCCCAACGTTTACCAAAGGCTCTTTTTACCCAATCATAAATTCCACCTTCATCATCATATGTAGTCCCAAGTTCTGCTGAAATTAATCCATAAGGCAGGAAGAAAAGTGCGAGCATAGCAATCCACCAGAAGAATTGGGATGAACCGATTGCTGCTGCTGGTGCGGCAGATTCAACAACTAAAATAACAACAACTGCCATTAATACGGCATCAAATAACCTAAATTTTTTCTTTTTCAAAACGCCCACTCCTCTTTTTAAGTGGGGGGAGGAAAGGCTATGCTTCCCCCTCCTCATCATTTTTTCAAAATATGCTTACATGACTTTATATTTAATTTAGTACTAGCTCTTTAACATTTGATTGCTTACCATCTGTTTGAGGACGATATTCAGGGTGCATAAAGTAAACAAGTAATGCACGCATTGCAGTAAGGCGATTTTCTGCTTCATCAATAACTATAGAATAATCTGCATCTAATACTTCATCAGTTACTTCTTCACCACGAGTAGCAGGTAAGCAGTGCATAAATTTCACATGAGGTGCAGCCATCTTAATCATTTCTGCATCCACTTGATATTTAGGATAGAAGATATTCATACGTTCTTCTTCTGAAAGCTCTGCTTCATATAAGCCATACCAAACATCTGTATAAATGAAATCTGCGCCAGCAAGTGCTTCTTCTGGATCTTCAGTTACTAAGCAGCTACCACCGGAGATTTTGCAGTTTTCTTCAGCAATTTTCAGGTGTTCTTCACTTAATTGGAAACCTTTTGGTCCAAAGTGTACGAAATTCATACCTAATTTTGTAGCCATGAACATTGTTGATGCACAAACTTGAGTAGCATCCCCAACAAATACGATTTTGCAATCTTCAATCTTTTTACCTTCTGGTAAATGCTCGAACATTGTGATTGCATCACCTAGCTCTTGAGTTGGATGGTTGTAATCTGACATACCGTTAATAACTGAGATTGTTGAGTTTTCAGCAAGTTCTACAACTGTTTGATGACGTTCAACACGAGCCATCATGATATCTACTAATCTAGAAAGCACTCGAGCTGTATCAGCAACTGATTCATGTCCACCCAATTGAATTTGACCTGGCGCCAAATATTGAGCATGTCCTCCTAATTGAGTCATCGCTGTTTCAAAAGATACTCTTGTACGAGTAGATGATTGTTCGAAAATCATACCTAAAGTTTTATTTTTTAATAGCTGAGGGTAATAACCATTTTTAATAGATTCTTTTATTTTTAAACCAAGCTCGATCATGTAAATAATCTCTTCTTTTGTAAAGTCCTTAGTATCGATATAATCTTTCACCATAGTATTTCACCTCATAATTTTTTGTGATTTATTGAGCATGTATATGTATTACTTGCTACAAACACAGTATAAAACACCAACAATACCTTTTGAAATAGGTTAGAGCCCTTTTGATACAGGCACAATCAAGCTGTAACGTGATACATTTTAAGTAACAAAAAAACATTTTACCAGAATAAGTTTAATATTAAAATTAGTGGGTACAGAAATCAAAATTTATTCACTGTATATCAATTAATCAAACGTTTGTTTAATTTTTACATACCTAAATGGAAAGAAATTAGCACGTTCAATGAAAATACTTCCATAAACAATAAAAAACACATGTGACTTGTTACAAAAAAGTAACGTCACATGTGTTTTTTATATGCTAAAGCGGTTCGATACTACTTTATATTTTGAATATCCAAAACAGTATCTGCAAAAAACGATATAAATTCTTTAAAGAATGGATGAGTCATAAGATTTTTTGCTCTTTCTTTTATGAATAAAGTTGATGGTTTCGAATAAATAGATACTATCTTACCTTCCAATTCTTCCATTTCTTTTAATCATGCTAGATTTTGAGAAGTAATCTTCTTCAAGCTGTTGGAAAAATTTTTGCTTAGAAAAAGAGGAAAGAAAAAATGGTACAACATATATTTTTGAGTTGGTTGGATTCAAGCAGTTAGATCCATTATTTCAGTAATCGGGAAAATTTCCGATTCGCTTTATTGGCCCATATACTCGCTTTTCTTTCTATTTTAGAGGCTTGAACAATATCTATTATAGAACCGAAAGCAAGTTTTTTAGTTGTATAACATTTTGCTACCCATACGCATAGCAGTTGGTTTTATCACATAATAGGAAAATTATTGTGAAATCAGTTTTGATAACAAGATAAAGTTACAGTCTTCCTATCCATGTCATATATCACTTTGTAGATAGAGGAGAATATTCAATATTATATTTATCACTTACTTTCTTCATTTCTTGATGATATTCTTCAACAACTTGATAATATTCTTCCATTTTTTCAACCGATTTTTCTCTTAATGAATCATCTTTCTTATCCTGAGCTTCTTTTTCCAAAACTAGAGATTCATGAAAAACATTTATAGCTAAGACCATCTTCTCGTTTGCTTTGTTTAATTCCTTCAACTTAGGTTTCAAGTCTTTAGCCGCTGATACCGCTTTTTCATGAGCCGGAATTGTCTTATTTACTAATTCTTTATAAAAAGTTTCCTCATCTGTATAGTTTTCTCCAGATACTTTTCCTAATGATTCAATAGCCTCTAACTCATAATCAGATACTTTTTTAATATCTTCATTAATATAACTTGTTATAATTTGTTGCTTTTCTTTATTAGAAAGCTCATTCAAATTATTATTACTACTCTCCTCTAATGTTCCATTTTTCTCTTTGTTATTAGAAGAATCATTACATCCCGTTAAAATAATGAAAAGCACAATAATTAAGTAACTAAAGTGTCTCACTTTCTTTCCATCCCTTCTTTGCTGTCATGTTTACTTAACTCGAATATAATTTTTCTATTTACGTTTTATTAAATTCGAATCTCCTTTAATAAAAGCATCTCTTCTATTCATATATCGATTTTTTTGCATTTTCTTTGTTATAAGCATTAAAGGAATCGTCATAATAAGTGTCACTAATCTATACCATCCAACAAAAAAAGCTAATATAACATCAGCAATTGTTGCAAATAGAAACACTGAGTATACAGCTAATAACAAAATGGTGAAATATTGCAATTGCATAACTCTAGCTTTTTCTTTTGAGGATTTGAGATTATATTTCATTTCTTTTAAATGGTACCATTCCCTTTTTCCAATGATGTATGGTTCAACTAACCAATTAATAATCTTCTTCATTAGAAACTTCCTCATCAAAAAGTTCACACAATTTATCTCTCATTGCCTTTTCACCATCTGTTTCTAGTCCTTTGAAAATAATTTCATCTATTTGTAAATGATTAAAAAAAACATTGGATTCTTCAGAGATATGGCCTTGAGGATAAGGACATGCAACATAATCCCATATTTCTTCATTTGATGATTGTCTTTGCTTTCTTCCATATACCATGAGTGGTTGTGAAATAAAGTCCACTAGTAACACTGAACCTATTGGCAGCAAACTACTCCCTTTACTTATTGACATTGACTTTATTTCATCTAACATTTAACATATCCCCTATCTCTAATGAAGTTTAATTTTATTCTTCTTTTTCAACACCAAGACCAACTTTTGCACCTAATAAGAATCTTAGATCAACGACCATCTCTTTTCCAAATTTGATTTCTCCACCAATTCCAACTGCAGATCCACCAACAGTAGCTTTAATATTGTAATCCGTAAATGGTATTCCAAAAATTCCACTGACTTCGCCTTCAGCAATCGCTGCCTTAGCTGAAGCACCTATAGAAGCATTATCCACTCCTATATACGCTTTGGCACTTGCTATATTTCCTTGTGCCTCTACACCTCTTGCAATACCAGGTATATCTTTATCTAATACTACTCTAGTTTTTGCATTTAAAGCCGTTGCACTTGCTTGTGCCAATGGTAAAACATTTTCACCACCTATAGTAGCTTGAACTTCTCCCTTTAGAATATCTTGATTAAAGGAAGTATCCACATATTTTGTATCATGCTTAAAACCTACACTAATTCCGGCAAAACTACTTTTTCCACCTATTTGTTTCTTACCTGACCAATCGTTTTCAATTCTCCCTGTTCCACCATAAAAAGTCATTCCACCTATTTGTGCAGTATCACCAGCTAAAAATGTTATTTTCTCTTTCTTCTCTGATGGTAACCCAAAGTGGAAAAATATCGGGTCAGTAAACCCTAGTTCATAATACAATTGATTTTTCGAAAGGAGCTTAATCTTCTCTTCAGCATTTAAGGGAGAGTTGATTAATAAAAAAGCATCAAACTCTTTCAATTGGTTAGTAGAATAATTATTTATAGACAATTGACCATTTGTTATTCTCGTATCCATTTCATTAATATAAAGATTAAGGTATGTAAGCTCATTCTTTAAACTACTTAAAGAATGAATTACTTGCGAGTCGAGATTTCCTAGTTTTTCAACAGTATTGTCACTATATTGGTTAACTTGTTGTGCTCGATATCCAAATTCCGAATAATCAATGTTCGGTAAATGAACGATATCTTTAACACTCTCAATTAATCCATTTGCTTCACCAGCTAATTCTATTGTAGTTTTTGTAATTCTATTTATTTGATTTGGTATATCATTTACTAAAAATGATTCTCTAATAAAACCTTCACTACTAATCTCTAATCGCTGTACTTCCTCTTGACATTCAACTAATTTTTCTTTGAAACTATCTAAAGTAGCCTTACACTTATTAAGGAACGTCTGATGACAGTCTTCATAAAATGCCTTAATAGCTTCTGCCCCACTACCTTTAAATGAATCAAGTAATATTAATTCTTTAATCGCTTTTTCAATAACAAGGATAGAATGTTTCTTTTCTTCAATAGAATGAGTTAATGTGTCCATTCCAATTTCTAAATCATCCACGTCTAAAATTTTCACCTAAATTCACATCCTATAATCAAGAATTATTTATCATAGAATTTGCAAGACTTTCATCTGAAGCCTTCATCATCTTTATAGAATTACTCGTCATCTCTTCATTTTTCATCAGTAGTGCCTGATAATTTTTTAATACTAATTCTAATTGTTTGTTGATTTCTTCTATCTCTGTGACAAGATTCAGCTTATTATGATCTGCAATTGATTTAGGCAAATCGGTTTTAAATGAAATAATAGATGATTTAATATTAGAAAGAACTTTTTCAATATCCTTATAATTAATAAGAATCTCCTTCAAATGCATCACTTCTTTACAGTTATTTTGCAAATCATTTCCACATACACAAATATCCATTTATTCACAAAATAACTATAAAACACAAAATATTCAATCCTAATATTTCAATTAGAACTAAAATAAGGAATTCGAACTACCTCTCTTTACCTTTTTTCATAGATAAAAGAAACAAATCGCAACTTTCTTTTGATAAACGATATTCAAAGATAAAACACCTTTAGTGGAATAGGAAATTCCAATTAAAGGTGTTTTTTAATACTCAAAAATATTCATGAGTTTACTCCATAAAAGACTAATAAACAAATATCATTTAATGATTCATCTCACGAATTTTGTATTTCCCATTTCACTGCATAAAAGGTTACATTACCATTTTTGGCAAAGAAACGAATGCCATCATCTTTAGCATCAGGGAAGATTCGTGAAGTAAACACTTCTTCTCCATCATTGATAAAAATTTCCACTGAAGAATAATCTACAAACACATGAAATTTTATCATTTCGGCCGCAAAGCTACAAGCTCTAGTTGTACCATATTCCGTACCTACTTCTTCACCTGACTGACCTCGGTCTAAAATGATTTTTTTCTCATTTCTATTATAGGCAATGACCGTTTTATTCTTCTCCCCTGCTCGTATTTCCAATCCGAAAGAAGCAGCGTCTTCACTTGTCATTTCGCACACCATTTCATAAACAGTACCTGAAAACGAACTAAATGATTGCGCATCATCACAAATCGTTCCGCTCACTTCTTGTTTTTTACCACGTAATTGTTCTAACTCCCTTACTGGCTTTTGAATGAGTTTGTTATTTTGAATGGTAATCTCTCTTGGTATGGTTAAGCAATGTGCCCACCCATTAGAATCAGTTGGATAAGCTATTTCCGGCAAACCCATCCAACCAACAAGAATTCGGCGTCCTTCTAAGTCAGTTGTTGTTTGTGGCGCATAGAAATCAAAGCCTCGGTCTAATTCATGGAACTCTCCGTGAGAAAAAGTTCGATGAGGTAATGGTAATGGCTCACCAATTAAATAACCAGATTGATAAATATTCTGATAGCAATCTCCTGAAGCATCTAGCCCTTGTGGTGAAAAAATAAACACTCCTTTACCATCTAACTCCATATAATCTGGGCATTCCCACATAAATCCAAAATCTTTTAACGTCGTTTCTAATTCCCCTTCCAACTTCCATTCTTTCAAATCGGTAGAACTATAAAGGACAGCACATCCTGTTTCATTTTCTCTTTGTGCCCCAATAACCATATAAAAGATCTCTCCATGCTTCCAAACTTTCGGATCACGAAAATGATCTGTATATCCAGCAGGTACTGATTCAACAACAGCTTTTTCTTGTTTTTCTACTCGTAAATCTTTATCCATAATAGCTAAGGCTTGATATGGATAACGCACCCAATTATCATCACGAACATTTCCTGTATACAATAAATGAAGCTTGTCTTCGTGCACAATTCCACTACCAGAATAAGCACCATGACTATCATAATAATGACCCGGCTCAATACCTACTCCTTGATTTTGCCAATGAACTAAATCTTTGGATGTTGTATGGTACCAATATTTCAAGCCATGAACTGGACCTAACGGAAACCATTGATAAAACAAGTGATACTCCCCGTTATAATAGGAAAATCCATTTGGATCATTTAACAATCCTGTTGTTGGTTGAATATGATAGTGCTGTCTCCATGGACATTGATTTACTTTATTCTCTAATTCTTTTATTTCAATTGGGCTAGCATCTGAAAGACGACGATAGCGTTTCTCTCTAGTCCATTCCATACACGTCTTCTCCTTTAAAAATGAACGAAGGGAAATCACCGTTCGATTCCCCATTGTTCATACTATTATGCAGCTTTATTATTTTTTGCTTGTTTTATTGCATCACGTTTACCTAAGAAAATTGTTACTGCAAAGGCTACACCAATACTGATAGCCATACAGATGATATAATAGAAAATTTTGTTAGGAGCAATCGAAATAATTCCTGGTAGTCCAGCGGCACCTAGAGCGATTGCTTTGACTTTAAATAATGAAATGAAGGCTGCTCCAGCACCAGAACCGATAATAGCTCCGATAAATGGATAACGTAACTTTAAGTTAACACCAAACATGGCTGATTCTGTAATACCTAAAAGTGCGGAAATACCTGCTGCAGAAGCAACACCTTTCATTTTCGCATCTCTTATTAACAATAGCGCCGCTAAAGTTGCGCCACCTTGAGCAACGTTTGACATTGCTGCTACTGGGAAGATAAATGAACCTCCTGTTTTCGCAATATCTGCAATTAATTGCGTTTCTACAGCAATAAAACTATGATGCATACCTGTAATGACAATTGGAGCGTACAATAAACCGAAGATTGCTCCGCCAATAACACCAGTCGTGTCATACAACCAAACAAGTCCATCTGTTAATAAATTACCTGCTCCACGAGTTAGTGGACCAACAAACATGAACGTAAGCACTCCTGTTACAAAAATAGCAACAAGTGGAGTAATTAAATTATCAAGGAATGATGGCACTCTCTTACGTAAAAATAATTCGATTTTCGCTAAGATGAAAGATGAAACTAAAACTGGTAGAACTGTTCCTTGGTATCCTACCTTTTCAATCTCAACACCAAATATTTTCCATACTGGCACCTCATTGTTAGCTACTGCATCTGCATAGTTATAACCATTTAACAAATCAGGGTGTACCATTAACATACCTAATGCAGCACCCAGATAAGGATTTCCTCCAAATCTTTTGGCTGCAGAGAAACCTATAAGAACTGGTAAGAACACAAATGCTGCATTTGCAAATGTATTAATCAGTGCGGCTAAGTCAGCCATTTGCGGATATGCTTCAATGATTGATTTTCCTTCAATGAAGAAATCTTGTGCTGTCAATAAGTTGTTTAAACCCATTAGTAAACCACCTGCAACGATAGCAGGAATAATTGGAACAAAAATATCTGAAAGCATTTTAACGAATTGTTGTAGTGGATTCATCTTCTTGTTACCAACAGAACTAACTTCTTTTGTAGACATTTCCGATAATCCTGTTAGTTCAGCAAGTTGTTGATACACTAGATTTACAGTTCCAGCACCGATAATAATTTGAAACTGACCACCAGTTGAAAAAGTACCTTTTACTGCATCAATCGCATCAAGCTTTGATTGATCAATAATAGATTCATCATTTATAACTAAACGGAGTCTTGTAGAACAGTGTGCTGCAGCTGCAACATTTTCTTTTCCACCTAGAGCTACGAGAATTTCTTCTGCAATCTTTCTATGATTCATTTTCTGTTCACCTTCTTCTTTGTATTGGAACCGGTTCCTAATTTGTATAAAAAAATCTAATAGAAACCTCTATCGTTTCTAGAACAATTTTGGAACCGGTTCCTATCAGATTATAAATGCTTTATTTTTTCATGTCAACGCTTTCACGATGAATAATATCATATTTCAATGTGGTTATTTTTGGAATTTCTTCTTGGTTTATTAGTTTTACTATATTTTGAGCTGCTATTTTTCCACCGTCTTTATAGCGAAACTTCACAGTTGTAATTTCCGGATTAGTGAACTCTGTCATACTATAGCCACCAAATCCAGTAATAGAAATATCTTGAGGAACACGCAATCCATTTTTTTGCAAGGCTTTTAATGCACCGAATGCAATATTGTCAGTTGCACAAACAATTAAGGTAGGCACAAAATCTTTGAGCATTTCTTCAACCTTCTCAACAGCATCTTCAATTTTAAAACTTGTCTCAAAATACCTTACCGTACAATCTGGGATCTCATCAGCAGCTTTTTTAAACCCTTCTTTTCGTTTGATTCCAACTGCAATATCTTTTTCAGTTACACCGAGATAGGCAATTTTCCTATGCCCCATTTTCAGTACTTCTTGTCCCAATTGATATGCTGCTCCGATATCATTATGAATCACACTATACATTTGCTCTTGTTGCTGCCCTACAATAACAATCGGAATATCCGCTTGATTAACCGTCTCTATGTGTTCCTCTGTAATTACTGTAGCTAATAATATGATGCCCGCGACTCTTTGTTTTTGTAATGTATTTAGATTTTCTAGTTCACGCTGAACATTTTGACTTGTATTAGATATAAGTACCTGATAATCTAGGTCTCGCAACTGTTCATCAATTCCGATTAAGGTTTGATTAGTTGCAAAAGAATCTAAGCGAGGTACAATCGTTCCAATTATTTTTGTTTGCTTTGCTTTTAAACTTTGAGCAAAACGATTAGGTGAGTAACCTGTTTCCAGTATAACTTCTTCGATTCTTTTACTCGTTTCTTTGCTGACAGAACCGCCATTTAAATAACGGGAAACTGTACTTTTTGCAAATCCAGCAATTCTTGCAATATCTGCAATTGTCGTTGCCATTTTCTCGCTCCTTATTATGACTAATTAATAAAATGATTATACATGAAAGAATGATGAAAAAGCACCATCAGTAAGCAAATAGACAAATCAACCATTTTTCATTTTATTCGTTTTAAACAATAATATAAAAACGTAAGGGCATTTGAAAAAGGCTATATTTCACCTAAACATTCAACACCTCCAGAAAATATCTCGCTTTATCTATATAAGACAGACTTATCTTCGCTTTGATTCTAATTCCAGTGAATAATGAAATCTTTATATTAACTACCTAGTGGATTATTTAATAACTAATCAAAAATCCCTCGCCATTTCTTCATATGAGAATGACGAGGGATTTCCTTATTAGATATAGGCTATTTTATCCTAATTATCTTATATTTTTTTAACAAATTCAGATTTTAACTTCATAGCTCCGAAACCATCTATTTTACAATCAATATCATGATCTCCATCTACTAAGCGAATGCTTTTCACTTTTGTACCTTGTTTTAAAACAGATGAACTGCCTTTGACTTTAAGATCTTTAATAACAGTTACTGCATCTCCGTCATTCAGCACATTTCCATTTGCATCTTTTACTACTTTTTGATCTTCATTATTTTCATTTTCTGATTCTAAATTCCATTCGTATGCACATTCTGGACACACGAAAAGACTTCCGTCTTCGTACGTATATTCTGAATTACATTTAGGGCAATTTGGCACATTAGACATAAACATTTTCCTCCAATTATCATCAATCGTTCTTATATTTATAAACGATTAATTTTTTTAATATAATATTACATTTAAAAGAAGTTTCTTATCAGCTTATATATTGGCACAGTCTTCTCTGATTGACAACCCTTCATTCCATACTCATATACTTCTCACTTTATTATCTCTATATAACAAAATACATTTAAGATGTCTTTTAAAATGAAACATGTTCCCTAAATCTTAGAAAGCCACTATACAACAACTAATTTTTATGCCTTCTATACTTATTACCTTAACATGTGCTGAAATGATTAAAATTACAATACCGAATACGATTAACATGACATGCTCCAATTTGAATAATGAACAGGCTGTTTTCGTATATTTTGTTGCCTATGAACAAGTAGTGAATATAAAAACTTAAAAAAACCTTCAAACATATTTAATCAAACGATTGATTAATGCCGTTTGAAGGCTATTTAATGAAAATTGCTTATTGTTTTACAGTATATTTTTTAACGGCCGGCAATATCTCCGTAGCTATTAATTCAATATTTTTCATAATCTTATCAAAAGGCACACCACCAAAATCTATTTGTGCCATAAAGCGTTGTTGACCATATAATTCATACTGATAGATCATTTTTTCTATGATTTGTTGTGGGCTTCCCACCATTAATGCTTCGCGATAATCTGTAGACTGATCAAATTGTTGCTTAGGATAGCCGCCACCACGAAGAGCCAACATGCCAGAATGAAGATGTGGATAATACTCTTGAAGTGCATCTTGTGAATTTTCTGCTGTATAAAATAAACTCGTCGTCGCAAGTGGCAAAGCTTTCGGATCGAAGCCACTTCGTTCTGCTGCTTCACGATAAGCATCTACAGATATCTTAAAATTAATCGCCGGTCCACCCAATGTTGTAAGCATCATTGGCACACCCGCGTATCCAGCTTTTATTGCACTAGCTGGAGGACCTCCTACCGCTCTCCAAATAGGCATATTTCCATTCCATGGCTTCGGTATGATATTTGCGTTTTTTAATGTTGCTCGGAAGTTCCCTTCCCATGTCACAGGTTCCCCTTTATTTATTTGTATAAGAAGATCCATTTTCTCCTCAAATAACTCTTCATAATTATTTACGTCATATCCCAGCAAACTATATGCCCCTACCCTCGAACCACGACCTGCTACAATTTCCGCTCGTCCTTTTGAAATCAAATCAATAGTTGCAAAATCTTCGTACACCCGAACTGGATCAGACGTACTCAATACAGTTGCCGAGCTAGCAATTTTAATATTTTTAGTCGCCTGTGCAATTGCACCCAAAATAACAGTATGTGCCTGAGTGGTAAAATGAGTCTGATGACTTTCACCTACCGCAAATACATCTAACCCTGCTTCATCCGCTAGTTTGCTTGCCTCTATTAATTCACGAATTCGTTGTCCAGCACTTATCTTTGAACCGTTATGAGGGTTCAGTAAATGATCACCAATAGAATATAAACCAAATTCCATTCCTTTTTTTATATCGATTCGATATTGTTCCATATTCATTCTCCCCTTTATTTCATATTGATCTGGCGCTAGTAGCACTATAAAACTCAATTACTTCACTTTGAACTTCTCCCATCAATCCCATTTTAATTAGTCTAATGGCTTCAATTTTGATTCAATTTCAGCTCGTCTTTTTTCTAAAAACGGCGGCAGATCTAACTGTTTACCTAACTTTTCAATGGTCGAATCCGCTGTAAACCCAGGTCCATCCGTTGCAATTTCAAATAATATTCCATTTGATTCACGGAAATAGATACTTTGAAAATAATAACGGTTCACAATCCCCGATGACTGGAAGCCTCTTTCGTTTATTTTTTGATCCCAATAGATTAGCTCAGCTTCATCACTTACTCGAATGGCTAAATGATGAATACTTCCTCTTCCTGGCTTTTCACTTGGTCCTTCTTTCTGTTTAACAATAATTTCTCCAAATAATTGCTCCGATTGCGCCTGGTAAATCACCTCATCATCTGTACGACTTACTTCTATATAACCAAGTAAATCCTTCAAGGTATTTGCTAAACGATCTACATAACGAACGGTTATTTCAATCGGTCCTAATCCTAAGATGCAGTGCTTTTCTTCCACTTTAGAATCTGTCCAAACAGACCAATGCTCTGGTACTTTTTCATTATTGTTATTTATTAATACCAATCTTAAACCTTCTGAATCCTCAAAATGCAAAGCATCTCTTCCGGCATATGTGGTAATCTCTCCATGCTCTACATCAAATAACTCTAAACGTTTTTTCCAATAAACAAGACTCTCAAATGACGGAACCAGTAACCCAATTCATGTAATAGCATTTGTACCCTGTTTCGTTCTTCCCACAATCGGCATTTCAAAAAATGATAACTCTGTACCTGGACCACCAATTAAATCTCCATAAAACAAATGGTACATAGAGGGATCATCTTGATTAACTGTCATTTTCACTCTCCGTAAACCTAATATTTTTTGATAAAACAGGTTATTTTGTTGTGCATTTTTTGTAATCATTGATACATGATGGTGCCCTAAAAATGGATGCATATTATCTCTCCTTTTTAACTTAACTAGTCAAATGATATGATAAAAAAATTAATCTACCGGTACCTCTTTCTTTTGGCTATGTTTATGAACACGAGTGATTAATGTATATAAAGTTTTTTGTTCCTCTGCACTTAACACATCGTCAAAGAACGATGATTGAAATGCTAGTTGTTCAGGCATTACTTTTTCTAATAAGGTTTCTGCTTTTTCCGTTAGACTAATCCTTTTCGTTTTCCAATCCTGCTTCCGTACTATATAACCCTCTTTTTCAAGCCGTACTAGCATACGTGATATTCCACCTTGTGTAACTGTCACCTTTTCAGCAAGTTCCATTTGTGTAAGCGGCTGATAAACACTAATTTGTACAAGTACATCAAATTGAGCAGTAGTTAAATCAAAACGCTTTAAAAAATCATTCGACATTTGATTACTTTGATTTGTAAATCGCATTAATCTTAACCATATTAATGAGCCCATAGTATTATCATGCATAGGAATCCCTCTCATCTTCAATATTCTTACTATCACTTTACTAATCAAATGATAAAAACACAACACATATGCTCGGAAATATTAGTAATTTCAAATTACACATATTGTGATTATATTCACAATATATTTCATATTTTATGTGCGTTATTTCACATTTACTTATTTTGAAATAGCTAAAAAGTCGCAGAACGTCAATGTTTATGCATTCGTAAAGTGAGATTTTCGTTCTTAATGTTCACATTTTTATCATAAAAGTCAAAAAAATAAATAATATGTGTATATTCTGAGACAGATTTCTTTCTTTTTTTTTGATTTAGTTTTAGACTAAATATGGGGATTCAAAAGGGAGAAATTAGTTATGATCATACTAAAATCTCTGATCCAAAAATCATAATTACGGTAAAAGTCATACGATGGTTATACCATCACTGCGGATATTTTAACGTTAAATGTTTTAGCACTAAAATATCCGACATTATTATAACTTTAAATAAAGGGGATGTTTTTTTATGGGACGTTTAGAAAACAAAATTGCAATTATTACTGGTGGAGCATCTGGTATGGGAGCTGCAATGGCTAAATTATTCGCTGGTGAAGGTGCTACAGTTATCGCTGCTGATATTAACGAAGAAAACTTAGCAAAAATCGCAGAATTAGACAATGTTGAAGGAATGAAATTAGATGTTTCTTCTGATGAAAATTGGGCTGAATTAACAAAAGCTGTTGTAGATAAATACGGTCGTATTGATATCTTAATTAACAATGCAGGTATTTCTTCTGAAAAAACACCTGATCAAATAACTGATGCTGATTGGGCAATTATGCACAAAATCAATTCATTTGGTCCATTCCTAGGCATTAAACATGTTTCTAAATATATGAAAGAAGCTGGTAAAGGTTCTATCGTAAACACTTCTTCATACACTGCAATCATCGGTTCTGGTTTCAACCACTATTCTGCATCAAAAGGTTCTTTACGCGCTATTGCTCGTGCCGCTGCAGCAGAATTAGGTAGCTTCAACATTCGTGTTAATACAGTTTTCCCTGGTGTAATTGAAACACCTATGACTGCTAAATTAACAGAATACAAAGGAGCTATGGAAATGCTTGTTAAAGCTACTCCAATGCAACGTCTTGGTAAAGCAGAAGAAGTAGCTAACGCTATTCTATTCTTTGCATCTGATGAAGCTTCTTATATCACAGGTGGAGAACTTGTAATCGACGGTGGATACTCTGCACGTTAATCTCATTTAAATCTAATTAAAAGGGCCTCTGAAAAGTGATTTTTATTACTTTTCAGAGGCCCTTCGCTTTATGTGATCTCCATTTTATGGACTGTTTGCTATAAAGTGTACTTTTACTTTCTAAAAAAGCTGATGTTACCTGCTTTGTCCTGTGCATCGCTTCATTTTACTTTTTTTGAGATAAGAAAGAGTATGAAACTTACATAAAGTATTTATTTATCAAACTTCACTAAAAACCACCAATCTAAAAAACAACCATTCGTATAAACAATGAAGCTATTTCTCTTTAAGCACCAAATTAATGCCTTATTATATTATTTGTTAAAATAATCTAGAAAGTCTTTTATTAATTCCCAAATACATACCTAGATTAACTGGACGGAGATGAATAGTGTTGGATCTATTAATGGTTGTATTGCCAGCTTTTATGATTTTTTTGGCCGGATATATCGGTCAAAAAATGCTAGATTTTGATATTCAATCGATATCGAAAGTTTCTCTGTATATCATGTCACCTTTCTTAGCATTTCGTACATTTTATGTAAATGAATTAACAGCTGAATATTTCTATATCATATTATTTTGCCTAATTCTTTGCTTTATATTAATGATTATTGTTTGGATTACCGCTATTTTCACAAAAGCAACTAAACAACAATTGTCTGCAATGATGCTCGGAGGAGCATTCATGAACAGCGGGAACTATGGGGCACCCATTGTTTTATTTGCACTAGGAAAAATCGGCTTTGATTATGCTGTCATTATGATGGTCTTTCAATCTTTTCTAATGAATACAATAGGTCTCTTTTTCGCTTCACTTGGAGGTGAAGATGAAGCCTCTATAAAAGAATCCTTCCAGAAAGTAATACGAATGCCCGTTATTCACGGAGCTATCGCAGGAATCATTCTTCAATTATTATCTATACATATACCAAAACCATTTATGGAAGCTATTTCTTTAATTGCCGACGCATCCATTCCAACGGTTATGTTAGTTCTTGGAATGCAATTAGCTGTCATTGCCAATAAACGAGTAGCCTACCGCTTTGTATCATGGGTTACTTTCATTCGGATGGTTATATCGCCTATAATAGCTATTTTTATCGTTTCATTTTTGCCAATATCGACGCTATTAAAGGATGTATTAATCATACAGGCAGCAATGCCCGCAGCTGCCAACACAACAATGTTTGCCATCCAATTCGGAACGGAGCCTGATCTCGTTTCCTTTACTACATTGATTACGACTCTCTTAAGTATTATTACTATTCCCATTGTCCTATTTTATTTAGGAGTGTAATAGTTTCGGAAAGATATACAACATCGTAAGAAAAGTAAGAGCGTGTAAAATGAGAAAGAATCATTTTCACACGCTCTTTTATTATTTATCTATAATAAATTGACTAGCCATTCGATGAAGATCTTGTGACGTTTGACTTAAATCTCGAACAAGATTGCTTAATGATTGAATAGATGCATGTATTTCTTGGCTCGATGCCGATACTTCTTCAACACTTGCAGCATTTTCTTCTGAAATAGATGCTACTTCCATTATGGCATCATTAATATCTGTTTCCTTTTTTGAAACAATCGAGAGCTGGTCATGCATATCTTGTGCTAATTCATTCATAAGAGATAAAGAACCAGATATGTTATTGAACGTATCACCTGTTTGAATTAAATTCATTCTACCATTTCTCACTTTATCTAATCCTGTCTCTAAAATATTTACCATTTTCAAAGAATTACTTGTAACTATTTTTACAATGGCATCTATATCTTTTACAGAGTTAGATACTTCTTTCGCTAAATTTCCAACTTCTCCTGCAACAACTGCAAAACCTTTACCGTGCTCTCCTGCTCGTGCTGCCTCAATACTTGCATTTAGTGACAATAAATTTGTTTGATCAGCAATACCACTAATAAATGAAACAAGTGATGAAACTTTCTTATTTTCTTCATTTAATATTTTCACTTGCTCAACAGAGCTCGTGATAATTTGATAGATTTCTTCCATCTCGTCCTTAGAATCATTCATTAATTGCGTACCTGAATTAGACTCTTCTAGTAACTGGTGTGTTGCTTCGACAATGGCATTACCTTGCAAAGTCGTTTGTTGATATAGATTAGAAAATTCAATCATATGCTCATTTAAGTTCGCCGCTAGTTGTGCTTCTGATTCGGTAGCAGAAGCCATTTCTTCCATAGTAGTAGATACTTGTTGAGTACCTTCACTTACTTCATTAGACGATTGACTTAAATACGTACCTTTGTCATTCAGCGTAACGGCAATAGTCTGTATCTTTCCTATTAAAAGCTCCATGGTCTCTGTCATTCTCTTTGTAGATTGATACAGATTTCCAATTTCATTGTTCGCTTTTATATCCAACTCATTTAACAATTTGTTTGCTTCCGCTAAATCCCCATCTGTAATAGTTTGCGTTACTTTCATAAGATGTTTAAGAGGATTCATTTTTTTATTGAGGAAGAAATACAAAGCAATTAATAGAAGCGCTGATAGAATGATAATAATAGAAATTACAATAGGTAACCCTTTACTTAGCACTTGTTTTTGAACATCTTTAACCAAGTTTGCATCAACATCCATCCCTAATACCCCAATCACTTCACCATTACTATTTTTAATCGGAGCAAACGAGGATATGTAATCTCCAAACTCTTCATCTTTAGTTAAATCACTACTCGTTAACTTTCCTTGAAAAGCCGGTTCAGCATCTCTATACGTCGTTCCTGTTACCTCTGAACCGATAGGACTTGGATCATCTCTACCATCGATCATCATTTTTAGTTTTTTATTTTCAGCATCTAATATATAGACATACAATGAACCTGTGCTTTTTCTAACATGATTTAATTCATCTACTAAATCTTGATATAATGAATTATCAGTTGGATTTTGAAGAAACTCCTCATATTTCTTTATATTTAACTCAGAAGTAACACGTTCAGCATTTACTTCCCCATTTTTTTGGTAGGTTCCAATAATAGAATCCTTCGAATTCAAATACAAAATCGTAATATTGCTAATTAATAATATACAAACGATAATTATTAAGACATTTAAAATGGATTTCTTTAAGCTTTTCTGTTTCATAAATTCATACCTACTCCATTCCAAGTGATTCCCCTAATTACTAGTTCTAGTTCTCTTCCATCAAACTAAGCTCATATGAATTTAGACAAAGTATATACATATACATAAATTATTTTAATATAATAATTGAAATAATTATATAATTATTTCAATTTTATTAATAAACGTTCAGATTTTCACTTAAATAATTTGTCAGAGTGAAGATAATAAATCTATTCTTTTATATAGAAGGCAGTGTTAATTTAATCGATGTTAAAGTCTTAAACCACCGTTTTTGTTATTTAAAAAGTATTAGTCATCTATTGCAAAGGGATATAGAAGAAAGAGAGTGTTTCAATTGTTAAGACTTTTTCTATTATCAAAATCCCATATAAAATAAACGAGCAACCTTCAAGTTGCTCGTTTATCTTTGTTCATTATGATTCTAGATGTTGTGATTGACCCTGTGCTGCATTGTTAGCTCCGCTCTTCTCATTTTTATGATTTATTTCTTCTGCTATGTTTGAAGTTCGAAGCGGTATCTCTTTTAAAAAGAATACTAGTAAAAAGGCAACCACTAAAACAATTGTACCTGTCAAGAATACGGTTGATAATGTTTGTGATAAAGCATCACGAATATTATCAATCATTTGCGCAAATATTGGTTGAATCTCCGCCGGTAAGCTCGCTTGTGTTTTTTCAAGTAACGGTTTATTCATCAATGCTTGTGGATTAGCAAAAGCAACCATCTGCTCTGCAATTTTCGGATCTACCTTCGAAAAGTCAGGAGCGGAAGCAGATTGCATAGCCTCTTTTAAATGCGTGCTTAAATTGTTGGACATGACTGTTCCCATCACAGCAACACCAATCGTACCACCTAAGTTTCGAAAAAGTTGAGAGGACGCTGTTACTACCCCTAGCTCTTTATGTGACACGGCATTTTGTGTTGCTAATGAGAAAACCGGCATTCCTAGTCCCAAACCAAACCCGAAAACAATCATACTTAGTACAGCCATGAAAACATTATTCATGAAAATCATAATGGCCATACCCACAATCATGATAGGAACTCCAATTAGAGCGTAGCGCTTATATTTTCCTGACTTAGCCATTAATTGACCGGTCACTGCACTTGCTACAACCATTACGATAGACATTGGCATTGTTACATAACCAGCATATGTTGGCGAAATGCCTAGCACACCTTGAACAAAAAACGAAATATAAATCATAGCACCCATCATACCAAAATTCATGATAAAGCCTATTAAGTTCGAAATCGTTACAATATTATTCTTAAATAAATGCAGTGGTAAAAGAGGATCTTTTACCTTTGATTCTACAAAAACAAAGATAGCTGCAGATACAATAGAACCCGATATTAACCCAATGATTTGTGGAGAACCCCAATCGTACTCTGTGCCAGCCCAAGAGAAGGCAAGTAATAATGGTACAATGGTGGTCGTAATAAACAATGAACCAAGATAATCGATTGTCTGACCAATTCCACGCTCCACTTTTGGAAACAATACTAAAATCATTCCAAAGGCTACAAAACCTATCGGTAAGAAAATCCAGAATAACCAATGCCAATCTAAATGATCTACTAAATAGCCCCCCAATAAAGGTCCAAGAACACTTGAGAAGCCAAATACTGCCGACATTAGACCCATCCATTTACCACGTTCACGAGGAGCAAACAGATCTCCTACAGCAGTAAAAGCAGTGGATTGGATAATACCAGCTCCAACCCCTTGAATCCCTCTATAAAAAATAAATTGATATACATCATTTGAGGTACCTGTTAAAAATGCACCAATCATAAACAACAAAATACCTAGTAATAAAAATGGTTTACGTCCAAAAATATCTGATAGCTTCCCAACTAGAACGGTTGCTATAGTTGATGTTAGTAAATAGATATTAATTGTCCACGTATAATAATCCATACCATCTAATATCGCAATAATACGAGGCATTGCCGTACTAGTAATGGTTTGGTTAATAGCCGCAAAGAACATGGCTGCCATAATCGCAAACATTATTGTTATTTTTTTATTTTTTGATAAATGTTCCATTCTTATTTCCCCACTCTCCCTAACGTATTCTTATAAACTCGAATTTAACAAAGATAAAATTCGTTTTAAATTTTGTATTTCTTCATCAGGAAGAACATCGAAACGTGCTTTAAGATTTTCATTTTGAATCTTTTGGAGATACTCAGCTTCAGCTTTTCCTTTTTCTGTAAGAGTAATATTTACAACTCTTCGATCATTTTCTCCCCGTTCTTTTTTTACGTAGCCATCTTCTAATAGCTGATCTGTTATCCCCGTTACTGCAGCCGAGGATATACAAAGTGCATCTGCAAGGTTTGATACTTTTTGTGGCCCAGAATTCATTAGAATTTTCAGTACCTTGAATTGATTGGGATTTAATTTATAGCCTTTACTATTCCACTCTCGCGCTATTCCCTTTAGGAACATCTGAAACATGGTAGTAACCTCGAATAATTCTTCATTTTTAGCCAATAATCACTTTCTCCTTCCTTTAGTTAAGACTCTGTTACACTTTCATACCGACTTCTGTTGGAATAGCCATTCGAGTAAACCCCAACAGCTAACATTTGTAAGTAAGAAAACAGACATTTTCAGCAATCACCTTAAACAGAGTCTTTGTAAAAAAAAGCAACAAAATAATTAACTACTTAATAATTCAATACTAAATAATTAAGAAGTTAATTATTTGGATGATGAACAATATAAAACGATTTTTATTTCGTGTCAAGAAAGATTTTTCAGTTTATTCTCATTACTCTTTAAAAATTACCATTCTATTTATCTTTATCAATTATTTTTTCTTTCCAACCAAGAGCTATTCTTTCTTTAGGAAAAAAGCTGATTTGCATAAAAAAGAGGCGTTCAAAAGTGATTTTATAATCAGCTTTTAAACGCCCCTATGCTTTATCTTGAATGATTTTTTTAATGAGTATGCTTAAGCTCACACTTACTATATAAAAAATAGATCTCCTTATTCTTGAACGCTTTGTACAAGAGGTAGTAGCACTTTAAAGCTAGTCCTTTGTTGATTGCTAGCCACTTTTATAGAGCCATGATGTGATTCGACAATTCCTTTAGCTATAGCTAATCCCAGTCCTGTACCTCCAGTTTCAGAAGATCTGGAAGTTTCCACTCGATAAAGTCTATCAAATAATAATGGAATCGCAGCCTCAGGAATAGGATCTCCATAATTAATAATATCTACTGCCGCATAATGACCTTCTCGGTTAATAATGACCAAAATGTCTTTCCCATCCATGCCATATTTTAGAGCATTGGATATGATATTTTTGAAAGCCCCAAAAACGGACAACAATTGTTATAAACAAGCATATGACAACATCCTTTCTCTTCATTTATCATCGCCCCTATAAATCAGTTTGTATAAAATTATTTTATAGACCGACTATAAAGAGAAATAAAAGAAAACCTTAAGAAAAACTTAAATATCTTAACGGTCCATGTTTTAATATGACTGTTTTCTTTTGTTACCTTTTACAAGTCATAAGAATAGATTCAGTTCAGCTACAAAATACTCGCTTTCGGCGATTTCCAAACAAATTAAATGACTATATCTCCTTCCGAATTCTCATTTATTTTATTTAAATGAGAATAAAAAAACCATACTTTATTTCCGTATGATTCTTTTTCTATAATAATTATCAATAATTATGCTATTTAATATAAAAAATCATCCTTTTGAACTTTTTATGAAAATGATAATTATTACAAAAAATATATTTGACTTATTACTAGTTAAGAATTATTATAAATAATATACTTCATACAACGGGAGGTCATAACATAATGTCATTTATTAATAAAGCCGTGAAAGATTTTCGCGTTCAAGCATATCACGCTGGCGAATTTAAAGAGATTTCATTAAACGATATAAAAGGGAAATGGTCTATATTCTTTTTCTATCCATCGGATTTTTCATTCGTATGTCCGACAGAACTAGTTGATGTACAAGATCATTATGAAACATTAAAAGAAATAAATTGCGAAGTCTATTCCGTATCAACAGATAGCCACTTCGTACATAAAGCTTGGGCGGATGCTACTGATACTATAGCTAAAACTGAATATCCTATGCTAGCCGATCCCTCACAAGCTCTATCGAAGCAATTTGGCGTATTAGTAGAACCTGAGGGTGTTGCCCTAAGAGGTACTTTCATTGTAAACCCAGATGGAATTATTAAAGTTTACAAGATCAATGATATGGGTATAGGAAGAAATGCCGAAGAATTAGTTCGCAAAGTTCAAGCTGCACAATTTGTAGAAGCACATGGAGATAAAGTTTGTCCTGCAAAATGGAACCCAGGTGAAGAAACGCTAGAACCTAGCTTAGATTTGGTCGGCAAGATTTAAAAGAAAATGGAACACAATTATTAAAAATTATACTTTTTGGAGGAATTTAAATGAATAATCAATTACACACATTAATGAATAAACAAGTTGCGGACTGGACTTTACTATATACGAAACTTCATAATTTTCATTGGTATGTAAAAGGGCCAAACTTCTTTACATTACACGAAAAATTTGAAGAGTTTTATACAGATGCTTCAACTTATATTGACGAAATTGCAGAACGTCTACTTACAATTAACGGTCAACCCGTTGCTACATTAAAAGAAGTGTTAGAAATTGCTACTATTAAAGAAGCGAACAACTCAGAGAATGCAAATGAAATGGTACAAGTGATACTTAATGACTTTTCAAATATCGCAAAAGACATTGATACACTTTTAACAGTAGCTGAAGACAATAATGATGAGGAAACAGCTGATCTATTCTTAGAAATAAAAGCAACTCTAGAGAAAAATATGTGGATGCTTAAAGCATACTTAGGATAAAAAAGTTTTTTAAAAATTTTACCATTCCATTTGGGTATAGCTATTATCTTAGTGAAATTGTAAATCCATTTACAGTTTCATTCCATGGTATGCTTCTACTCCAAAAGGAGACATGTGGAATTGAAAATAATGAACAAAGGCGGGGCAACAACAGTGGCCTTGCCTTTGTGACCTATATCCCGTAGGACTCCGACCAGCATAAGACGAAGAGCTGGTCAGAAGGGTGATTTTTATAATTCTGGACAGATTGGCTTATGATCTCGATGAGCTAACCACTGCAGCTAGACTATACAATAGATTGTTCCTTCCGAAAAGGAACAGCATATAGCCGAGCATAGCAGGTATTAGGTTAGACAGATGTCTTGGTCCAGATCTATACTTCCTTATCTTCAAAAAAGACATTAGTATATTAACTAATGTCTTTTTTGAAGATAAGGTACACTTACATCAGATAATCCAATGCAATTTTACTTATTAAGAAAAGTGTTACTAAAATAAATAAAAACCGAACGTATTTGGCACCTTTTTTTATAGCAAAATGAGAACCTACAATAGCTCCTATTATCATAGAAATACCCATTGGAATTCCGTAATAAAAATTAACTTCTCCTATAATAATAAACAGAATCAATGCGGCTATATTACTTCCAAAATTTAAAAACTTAGCATTACCAGCAGATTGAATAAAATCAAATCCAATAAGTAGGAATGCAAATAAGATAAATGATCCGGTACCTGCGCCAAAAAAACCATCATAAAACCCAATAATAAACATAACAATAGCAAAAATACTGACTTTTATAAGAGACAGCTTTTGATAAGTAGATGTGCTTCCCCAGTCCTTTTTAAAGATTGTATATATCGCTACTACTATTAATAGCACAATAATTAATGGCTTTAAAATTTCATTTGGCACATATCTAACCATCCAAGCCCCCAAAATCGAGCCTACAAAAACAATGGGAAACAATTTACTCACTAAACGAAAGTTCACTTTTCCTGATTTGACAAACGTTATTGTACTCGTTAAAGATCCCATCGTGCTAGCCAATTTATTCGTAGCAATTGCAGTCGCTGGAGGCAGCCCTGTAAATAGTAAAGCAGGAATGGAAATTAAGCCTCCACCACCAACTACTGAATCGATAAAAGCAGCTAGAAAACCGAACAAAACTAAAATTAAAATAGTATATACATTTAAATCTTCCATTCTAGTATTCTCCTAATGAAAAGCAAATTTACTTTATAACAATTGCACCGTACCATTCCGCCTCATTGATATTTCATACGATTGACAGCATTATACTCTTTAACATATATAACTATTCTTTCTTTTACTTAAATTATCCTCTTTATATGAAATTCTCTATAATGATACTCACCATATACGTTAATTTGTAAAACAAAAACGAAGTGGGGATATTCCACTGTATAGAACAAATAGAGTTGGAAACTAAACTGCAACAAAAAAATGTCACGTTTTGTTTAAGTGACATAAATCCAGGGCAAAAAATCGGGATATGCATCCTTCGATAAGTTTGCCGATTCTTTTGTGCTGTTGCCAATAGTACATTATATCAACTACTTTGAAGATGATATCAAAGAAAAGAAGTTGACTAAAGAATTTGATGAATTGCAGAAAGTGACTTTTGAACTGGAATATCTAACTGCTGAAACGCTCGATGAATCAGACTATATAAAAAAGTATGATTGTTTTGAACAATTTCTAAATGGAGTTGTGTCTGCATGCGAAAACACAAAATAATAACTAACAAAGAACTATCGAGTTGTTATTCATTAAGATGGTCCTATTCATTACCTAGAAGGGAAAATCATGATGGAAAAAAGAGGGAACGAATATAAAAGAAAAAAGAATATCGGATTTTATTTCGTGGATATTGATTGGTGTATTCATTACTGTACTTTTACTTGGTGGGAGCTACTATTATTTCTTTCAGTTTACAAAAACAGAATTATTTTCTGAAAGCTCCCCTGCAGGCGGTTATAAAGAAATACATTTCAATACAGATAAATGGGAAAAATTTACCCTGAAGGTAGTAGATCGTTAACTACAGAGCCACGCAGCAATTGCGTGGCTTTGTCTTTTAAAGCGCAGTTCAAAGGCTGGGCTCAGAAGGCTAATGGCAACGAAAGATTATCCAATTGCTTTAATAATTCAATAATTTCTACATTTTGATTCTTAACTTTTCTAACATTAGAATCAATACCAAACAACTCTATTATTAGAAGCCAACCTCTCCCCATAGAAATTCTCATTAATCTATTTTGCTAAATATTAACTTCTTATTCAACTATCCTACTCCCTTTTGTTCCCAAAAAAGACTGTTAAAACGACTACCTCATCTTCAACTCTAGCACCTATTAATATCGTCTTTTCTTTGCGTATTTCTTATCCATTTAAAATAAACATAAAAAAGGAAAGAATGGAAGAAAAGGATCTATATCCGTATTTATAAATGGGGTTTCAATATAATCTCCTTTATTAGGATGATATTCATAAAGTTCCATTTTAGGCTCCAAATCACTATTTCTAATAACATTTAAGTATAGAGTAAAGAGTACAATTTCAATAATACCTAAAATAACTTTAATCCACCGCTTGGTATTCTGACTAAAAAGAATAAAAATAAATAAGCATAAAAAGGACAAATAGCAGATAAATAACATTTTGAGCTTCTCCTAGCTTTCTTAGATACAGCTTTATTTATTTGAATATAAAGATGAGGGCATGCAGAACCACTTAGATTGTAACATTTTGTAAATTCTCGGTAAACTAATGTTGAACTATCCTACTCCTTTCGTATTATAAGGTTGACCAAGTTAATTGGTTGACCTTTTTAATTGGGGTCTAGAATACTAGAGGTAGCTGGGGTAGAACGTCCCTGCTCGTGGGGTTTGACCCCGTCAACTAAACCGTTCGCCCCCTACTTATAGAAACATGATTGAAGCTGGTTGGGACTTAGATCTCGTATAACAAGCGAAGCTATGACACTATAAGGAGCCATTTAGGGGTTACCAGCTAATTCATTGATGAGGAGGAGATATCATGAATCCAGTCATTGGTCTGGATGTTGCAAAAGGAGAAAGTCAGGTTCAAGCGTTCTTGGAGAAAAAGAAACCTTACAAAAAGAGCTTTAAAGTCGCACATACACTGGATGGATTACAGGAATTACACACCTTTATCAAAGAAGTAGAAGATCTATCAGGCTTACAACCACCCATTGTTTTGGAGTCTACGGGGCATTATCATCTGCCTGTCGTTCAGTATTTTGAGAAAAGAGGATACTTATTAATCATTGTGAATCCACTCATTTCATACAAAGCGAAAAGTTCGAGTTTACGTAAAGTCAAAACAGACATAATCGATGCCCGCCACCTCTGCGAGCTGTATTACAAAGAGGATTTACAGCCATATAAAAAGCGAGGCATTCAGCTTTTAAACCTGCGTAATCTGACGAGACAGCACGAGAATTTGACAGGTATGTTTGTGCAGACTAAGTTACAGTTTCAATCCGTGCTGGATCAAGTATTTCCAGAGTATGTAGGTGTGTTTGGGGAATTGTATTCGG